>JBGPFL010000297.1:0-6422 GCA_041483295.1 Blastocatellia bacterium
CACCTGAAGAGAGATGGAACGATCATTGAAGTAGAGATCGTCTGGCATGAGCTGATATTCCGGGGAAGGCATGCGTTCCTCATGCTGGCCAAAGACACCACCGAGCGCAAGCAGGCCAGGGAGGCGCTTCAAGAGAGCGAACAGCGCTTTCGCATGATGGCCGATACTGCCCCCGTGATGATCTGGGTCTCAGGAACCGACAAGCGGTGCACTTTTTTCAACAAGCCCTGGCTGGACTTTACCGGGCGGTCCATGGAACAACAGTTGAACAGCGAGTGGATCGTAGGCGTCCATCCGCACGACTACGAGCGGTTTCTGACCGGCTACAATACTGCTTTCGATGCCCGCCGGAGGTTCAGCTTCGAGTGTCGCCTCCAACGGGAAGACGGCGAATACCGCTGGGTGCTCAATGAAGGAATCCCCAGATTCGCAGCGGACGGAAGATTTGCAGGTTATATCGGTTCGTGCATCGACATCACCGAGCGCAAACGCGCCGAAGCGGAACGCGAAGAGTTGCTCGGCAAGGAGCAACGAGCTCGAGAGGACGCTCAGGCTGCCAACCGGGCCAAGGACGAATTCCTGGCCGTGGTCTCGCACGAGCTTCGAGCTCCGCTCAACGCAATGCTCGGCTGGGCGCGCATTCTGAGGTCAACGCGGATCGACGAAGCCACGACGGCTCACGCAATCGAGATCATTGAGCGCAGCGCCAGGACTAAGTCGAAATTGATAGAGGACCTGCTCGACACCGCTCGCATTGTCAGCGGTAAGCTCCGCCTCGATATTCAACCTGTGGACCTCACGGCGGTGATTGAGGACGCGGTGGAAGTCCTGCATCCGGCAGCGCAGGCCAAGGGTATTCCAATCCAGATGGCGTTAGATGTCGGCAGGGAAGTGATTACGGGCGACCCGGATCGTTTGCAGCAGATCGTCTGGAACCTTTTGTCCAATGCGATCAAGTTTACTCCACACGGGGGCAAGGTTGAGATACGCTTGCAGCGCGCAGATCCACACGTCCGTGTAACGGTCAGCGATACCGGCAAGGGAATCAGCTTCGAGTATCTTCCTTACATTTTCGATCGCTTTCGTCAGGCGGACAGTTCGAGCACTCGGCGTCACGGCGGGCTCGGGTTGGGGCTGTCACTTGTTCGCCATCTTGTTGAATTGCACGGTGGGACGGTGTATGCCGAAAGCCTCGGCGAGGGGCAGGGCGCGACCTTTACTGTTAACCTGCCGCTCCGCGCCGTTCGAGTACTGCCAGCCGACGGTGAGGCCTTTGGATATGGGCCGCCGGGAGGGGCCTGGACGCTCGATGGGGTGTGGGTGCTGGTGGTGGATGATGAAGCCGATGCGCGAGAGTTGGTTACAACGCTGCTTCAACAGTATGGGGCGAGGGTGACCGCGGTGGGGTCTGCTGCGGAGGCTCTGGCTGCGCTCACCGACGCGGAAGCCGTTCGGAAACCCGACGTACTCGTCTCCGACATCAGCATGCCGGACGTGGACGGCTACGCGCTGATCCGCCGGGTGAGAGAGCTGGCTCCAGGTCAGGGTTCCAGTATTCCGGCGATTGCATTAACGGCTTATGGCCGTTCCATTGATCGGATCCGCGCGCTATCGGCAGGCTTCCAGATACACATGCCGAAGCCCGTCGAGCCTGCTGAACTCATTACGATTGTGGCAAGCCTTACCGGACGCGCCGGGAAAGGCAACGGGGCCTAACGGATTGGGGATTGCGGATTGCGGATTGGGGATTGCGGATTGGGGATCCAAAATCCGAATTCCGCAGTTCGGAAAGCGGTATCTGCCATGCGAGGTTTGATGTCCAAACTCCACAAGGTGCTTCTTTATGAATAAGACAAGAGTACTGATTATCGATGACGATCAGGCAATGCTCGAGTTGGCGGAGTTTCATCTTCAGGCACAAGGCTACGAAGCCATCAGCGTTCAAACCGGCGAGGATGGGCTGAAGATGGTTGAAGGATCACACTTCGACGTGGTCCTGACAGACCTTCAACTCCCCGATCTTGGCGGGATGGAGGTCGTCAAACGCCTAAAGGAGCTGTCGCCCGAGAGCGAGATCATCATGATCTCCGGTTACGCGTCGGTGTCCAAAGCGGTCGAGGCTACCAAGGCCGGCGCCTTCTATTTCGTCGAGAAGCCCATTGAGTTTGAAGAGTTGATGGTCTTGATCGAGAAGGCGGTCGAACGACACCAACAGGCCGAAGAGATCAAGCAACTGCGAGGCCGGCTGACCAGCCGGACCTCGTACTACAACATCATCGGAAGCAGCAAGGCGATGCAGGATATCTATGAGATCATCGAAAGCGTTGCCGAATCCGATGCCAGCGTCCTGGTCGTCGGCGAATCGGGAACCGGCAAGGAGCTGATCGCAAACGCTATCCACTACAAGAGCCTCCGAGCAAAGAAATCCTTCGTCAAAATCAATTGTTCCGCTCTTCCAAAAGAGCTGATCGAGTCGGAGCTTTTTGGACATACCAAGGGCGCGTTCACCGGGGCCACGATGGAGAAGACGGGTCTCATCAGCCGGGCCGAGGGCGGAAGCCTCCTGCTGGATGAGATTGGCGAGATGCCTGTTGAACTGCAGCCCAAACTCCTTCGCGTGCTACAGGAGCGGGTGTACTATCGTCTCGGCAGCGAAAAGGGACAGGAATCCAATTTTCGACTTATCTCCGCTACTAATCGCGACCCCATGGAGGCCATTCGCGAGGGAGGATTGCGCGAGGATCTCTACTATCGCATCAACACCATTGAGATTCATGTACCCCCGCTGCGTGAGCGCGTCGACGACATTCAGCATCTGGCCGAACACTTCTTGGAAGAGCTGGCCGAAAAATATCGGCGTCCGGTATGCAAACTTTCGCGAGAGTACTACCAGCTTCTTTTCGAGTATTCCTGGCCCGGTAACGTTCGCGAGCTGCAACACGCCCTCGAACGCGCCGTCCTTTTGTGTAAGAGCGACACGATCGAAATTGATGGGCTGCCTTTCGGAAGGCCCCTTGCAAGGACTGCCGCCGCGGCGGCTCTCGGGTCACGCGTCGTTGCGTCGCCGGCGCCGGTCGACGGTAGAACTACTCCCGCGCCACCCTCGCAAGATCTCGACCCGACGCTTGACGACATTGGCCGAATGATAATTGACAGGGTCCCTGATCCGAAGAACGGAGGACCGCCGGTTGACGTCTTCGGAGAGGTTGAGCGAGTCATAGTGGGCGCCGCGCTGAGTCGCACCAGGGGGAATAAACAGGCGGCCGCGAATCTTCTGGGGGTCTATCGGCCCCGGCTCTACAGCATGATTAAGAAACATAATCTGCTCAGTGATGCCTAGTGCAGCGCAAGACGCGTCTCTACGACGCGAAGAAATCCGGCAACGCCCGGAAGAAGTGCACTCTTCGGACGACCAGGCTTTGATCAGGAGCAGATTTCGGACTCTTCCGCATCAATTCTTTCCATCTTCGCGCTGAGCTTTACTCGCCCTCAGCATACATCAAACCGAACCTGGGGAGCACATCAGGTCGAAGGCACCTGGTACTTCTTGCGTACTCCATGCCGCCAGGCACGGCCCTTTCGCGGGCAAGCAGAGTGCCACGTTGCTCCTTCTTAGCCACAAGACTCTCTGAGAGTTCTGCGCTTCAAGGCGCCTCGATAGAGTGGCAGCCGGATCTTCCAAAGAAACGATTCAAGAGGATGGGGGCGCTTAGAGCTGCCGGTCGGCGGCAACTGTTTTAATTTGCTGCGGCCTGTGTCCGAATCCCCGACAAGCGGCCTAATGGGTGACAGAATCAATGACAGGCAATTCACTACCCATCAACAATTCAATGCAGGAAATATCGCCGATTGGACCTCCGCCGGCAGTGAGGAATGCTTCTTGCGTTAACAAGAGCGTCAATCCGCTGTCACATCTAGATTGAGAAGCGATCAAGGTGGAAGCGGGACCAATACAGCTCAAGGAGAAGGAAGGAGAAAACATGCTCTGGACAATTCTTGTGATTCTACTTGTGTTGTGGGTGTTAGGTGTTATCGGCCACATAGGCGGCGGTTTGATTCACCTCTTATTCGTAGTTGCAGCCTTAGCATTGGTGTTCAACCTCGTCAGTGGTCGGAGGGGTATGGCTTAGCAAAGCCCTGCTCGATCAGTTTGGTGCGCCTGGATCTCTGACTTGCTTGAGCGCTTGCCAGAGGACCGGGCTCGATTGGAAAGGATGGAATGAGATGAACAACGACAAAGTAGTAAGCATTCTTAATGATTTGATTGAGATGTGCCGGGACGGACACGCTGGCTTCCGAGAAGCAGCAGAGTACGCCGAAAGCCCCGACTTGAAGACGTTTTTTAGACGCGAGAGTCTGGAGCGGGCCCAATTTGTGGGCGACCTGCAACAGCAGGTGCTGGCCCTCGGTGGCGATCCCGATAAGTCAGGGTCGACAGCCGGCGCGGTCCACCGAGCCTGGATGACTATCAAGGGTACGCTCACCGGCAAGGACGACAAGAGCATACTCAACGAAGTCGAAAGAGGGGAAGACTCAGCAGTCGAAGCGTACGAAGATGCCCTCAGACAAGGTCTACCCGCGAATCTGAGGATGATAATCGAGAAACAGTATCTCGAGATCAAGGGTACTCATGATCGCGTGAAGCAAGTGCGCGATGCCAGGTCCGTGAGCGCTGGCCGCAAGTAGTGGTCGGAGGTTTCTCCTTATGGGATGTGGTCCGGAGGAACTCATCATTGGAGGGATCCTCTGGACCACCTTTTTCTTCGATCCGCTTGTCCTGGCCGGACGTGAGGCCGAGTGTTTTCCCACGATCTCAGCTGATGATCCCATCCCCCAAGAACCGAGCGCGGCCACAACTCCAGCAGCCGCTCTCTCTAGTGCCTGCCACCTTTTCTCGCGGCCGTCCGGCTGGAGGAGTGGTCTTCCTTCTTTCCGCGACCACTGCCTGACTTCTTGCCGCCGCCAGACTCCTTGTTGACCGTAGCCCAGGCGCGACTCTTGGCCTCGCGTTTAGAAACGCCTCGATCCTCATATCCCTCAGCGATTTGCTCGGCTTGACGCTTCTGTTTATCCGTATATTTTCCTTTGTCTCCTTGTGGCATTGTTTCCTCACTCTCCCTCTTAACTGATCAATTTGAATAGTCGTGCGGACCGGACGAAGAGCGGCATCCGCGTGCCACGCGATGTAAGGAATCCATCGGCCCACGATTCCTTGCGCCAACGACCACGAGGAGTTTGATCGGCCTCATAGCTGGGCTTCGATCCAGTTTGACGCGTGCGGCCACTAGCGCTCGCGTGTGGTAGTGTCGACTTGTGTTGCTTTCTATTCGGCATTTCAACTCTTGCTCTTTGGCTAATTCATCCCATCTCCCGTCTCATATTTTGCGAGACCTGGACTTATCCCGCGAGCTGCCAAAGCACGTCCGCAAACCCGAGGCGCCGGCCCCGCTCACTATGCTCGCAAACGTAGCGGGCCATCGCTCATCGAGATTATTCCGATCAACCTTGTGCTCGTGGTCCACTAGGGGCATCGGTTTGACCTGATGCCAGGACATCGCGCGGATGCAGTTTTCGGTTGAGCTATCAACCGAACAAGCGAACCGTCTCTGCTGACCCTTGACGGGAGCTACGTTAGTCACGCAGCTCCCGTCCCCTTGATCGAACCCTTGATAGGTAAGAACCCCAAGCTCCTTCTTCCGGTCACGTCGGCTAGGTCACCGTTCGCCTGCCGGATATCAATTGGAACACAAGCACCACCAGCGCTATTACCAGAAGAATATGGATGAATCCACCCAACGTATAGCTGCTCACCAAACCTAGCATCCATAGAATCAAGAGTATTACGAAAAGTGTCCACAGCATCGCTAAGCCTCCTTCATTCAATTCACTCTTGCGACCATCGGTCCTCGGGTTTCAGCGACACCGAGGGGGTTAATCGCTCGTACTCGTTGTCGGCTATCTGGCCTAAGCTGCGCCCGAGTGCACGCATCGTCAGCTCCAGCACCATGCACCCAAACCCAACTCCCAACATCGTGGTCAGCACCCCGATTGCGATTACCAGCATCATCGTCCCGCTCCTCCAACCGAGTTTAGGCAACCCTCATTCCAATATGTATTGAGCTCGCTTTCCCCTTGGTCTGTACTGGAGAATTATGGGCGACCGCAGGACGCTCACCACAGCTTTACCCGAGACCGCTATGCCGTAACCGGCCTAAGCAGACATTGGTGCGGTCGCCCAGTCGAGCTAGAAGGAGCAACAAACGTGCCAGCGTGTTTACTTCACCTGATCGGCGCCTGTTGCTTCTAGAATCTTCCGGGCTTGATTGGCACGGTCATCGTGAGTGTATACGCCGAGCAGAATCCCGCCCTGTTCGATGGCTTCGCTATAGAACCGCGCCTCGTGTTCGGGAATGCCGAGGCCA
>JBGPFL010000298.1:0-6393 GCA_041483295.1 Blastocatellia bacterium
CCATCGTGTGAGGTTGCCGAGATCTCGAGCCAGTCGGGCAGGCCCTCCTTCTTAACCATGAGCGAATGGTAGCGCGTAGCCTTGAAGCCGGGCGGCAATCCGCGAAAGATCGTCCGCGAGTCGTGACGGATCTCCGAAGTTTTCCCATGCATCAATGATGGCGCGCGGACGATCCGGCCGCCGAAAGCCTCGCCTATTGCCTGGTGGCCCAAACAGACGCCGAGTATCGGAATCTTGCCTGCGAACTCTTTGACCGCGGCAATGGTGATGCCGGCATCGGCGGGGACCCCGGGTCCCGGCGAAATGACGAGCCTCTCAGGCTTCAGTTGAACCATGCCACTTACCGTGATGGCGTCGTTGCGATAAACCTGAACCTCGGCCCCAAGCTCGCCGAGATACTGTACGAGGTTATAAGTAAACGAGTCGTAGTTGTCGATCACCAAAATCATCGGCCTCATTCTAGCAAAGCTGAGGCGATTTATGAAAAGTGATGCGTGATGCGTGATGCGTGATCCGTCAATCGGTGATCAGAGATGTGCCGGCAGCGTGTTTCACGCTTCACGCTTCACGCTTCCACGCATCACGCATCACGCATCACGCTTCCACGCATCACGCATCAAGTATCATCCTACTGAAGCGTGACCTTCTTGATCTCAATCCGGTCTTTTGGCTTATCCCCATCAAGCTCCGTCTCGGCAATCTTGTCCAGGACCTCCAGCCCTTCCACTACTTTTGCGAATATCACACCCTTGCCATCAAGCGCCGGATTGTCCTTTGAGATCGTGAAGAAGTACCAGTTCGTTGTACCATCCTGGCCAATGCGCATCGAAAGCACGCCGCGAACGTGCTTCGTGTCGCTCTTCTCAGCCGGGATGGCCCAGAGACTGATATACCGCTTTCTGTTTGGGCTGTCGGCAGGCCAGGTGTCAAGGTAGCCAACCTCCATGTAATACTTCGCGGAAACGCGGTAGAAGGTAGCTCCGTCATAGATGCCTGCTTTCACATAGCGTACGAATTCCCGCGCCGAGTTGGGCGCAGCGTCTGCAAGCAACTCGATCTTCAGCGTGCCCAGTGAAGTCTCGATGATTCCCTTCATCGCCTTCATCTGCTCGACGGTTGGCGCTTTCTCTCTAATTGTGACTCTCTTTATCTCGATACGGTCGGTCGCGAGGTTCTGCGCGTTAGCCGGAGCATTCGAGATGGCGACGGCAACATCCATCCCTTCGACTACCCGCCCAAACACGGTGAACTTCGCGTCAAGCATCGTCTGGGGAGCGACCACGATGAAGAATTGCGCGCCGGAGGTTCCGGGTTTCACTTCATTCGGGTTCGCCGGGTTGAGCATCATTGCAGCCGAGACAGCGCCGCCGATGTGTTTATTCTTGTTCACTTCATCGGGCAGGCCGGCGTTCAGGCCGCCGGTGCCATACTTCGCACGCGCGGCCGGATTCTTAGTGAGAGGGTCGCCCCCCTGAATCAAACCATTCTTGAACATCCGGTGGAATAGTGTCCCATCGAAAGCTCCGGCTCGTGCCTGTTTGACAAAGTACTCGACATGCTTCGGGGCATCCTTCGGTAAGAACTCGATCACAATATTGCCGCGAGCAGTTTCGAGAACCGCTTCAAGGTTGTCGTACTCAGCGCCGGCGGACTGAACCACTCGGAGCGCTGTCGCATCGGAGGAGTCGCGACGAACAGCAAGAGCTCTGGTTCCGGGCGCCATCGCCATCGCGATCAGAAGAACCGAGAGGGTGAGAGCCTCTGTTTTTCTCATAGCCTGCTACTCCATTCTTCAGAGATGTTTGGGCTTTAAGGCAGCAACGGCATCGCACTCGTGCTGACCACCTGATTCTGTTCCTCGATCACGGTGAGTCAAGCTGACGGCCGGGATCTCAAAACTTCACGAGCGTGCTCGGTCGCATTAGTTTGCCGGATCTTCATCTGTCAGAATCGCCATCGTGGCTCGATCAACCGCGGAGTCTGCAGACCGATTGCCACTTCAGTAGTGCGCCTCTGAAGATGATATATCTTCATGCCTGCAGGCTCTGGCAAGCCGACGCTAACTCAGCCGGTGACCGTGAAGATATACTCTATCTTGTCATCCAATGCAAAGCAGCTTGCCGGGTGTGTTTCTGGCGACTCCTTCAGTGCTTCCCGTCGAAAGCACTACGAACAGAGAGACAACGATCATAGACGAGGACAGAATGGGTAGGCTCGTATCGATCCTCGTTCTTCGGCGTCAACTGCCAATCCGCTTGAGAGTGGCGGCGTGGCCCAGGGGTAAGGCTGAGGTCTGCAAAACCTTGATCCACCGGTTCGAGTCCGGTCGCCGCCTCCAAAATCTTCCTGCAGAAAAGGGCGGCCAACGTTGATCACCGGGTGAAGGCTGGGATAAAGTTGGGATGTAAACGCGCCGAGAGAGGAATCCGGCAGAAGCTCGCCGGATTGGCGGGCGCGGGCGAAGATGAAATTGCCATCGTCAGAAACACCAGTGAGGCTAATAACAAAGCGGAAACGCGACAACAAAGGAGCGAATCATGTCCGACGAAGAAAGAATCGTTCACAATACTGAGGAAGATCAGGAGTGGGCCGATCTGCTTTCGCCTACGCGCCGCAAGCTCATCGTCAATGCCGGCCTGGCGGCGGCGGGCCTCATGTCCGGGAACATCCTGGCGGCGGGCCAGGATGTGGCCACTCCTGGCGGTCTAACTTTCAAACCCATCGTACCCCAGCCCGACGCAGGGAAGAGTCCGTGGGGTTACGAAACCTACAAGGAGCCGACGGCCCGGCCTCTGAGCGTGCGGCCGGGAGAGGAGCATAGCCTGCCGAAAAAGCCGCGCCCGTACACCGACATCAAGAGCTACCACGCGCATTTCTATTTCGACGAAGACACCTATGAGAAGGCCGCGCTGCTGCGCAAGTGGTCTGCAGAGCGTTTCCCGGTGGAGTTGGGCAACTGGAACCTGGAACCGCGCGGCCCGCACGTGACCCCGTCGTTCTATTTCGGCTTCACCAACGACCTGCTGCCGATCGTCGTGCCGTGGCTGCAACTCAACAGCCTTGGACTGACCATCCTGCTGCATCCCAACACCGACGATCCGCGCGCCGATCACCTGTACTATACGTTGTGGGTCAACCGCTCGCAGGCCGTGAACGCCTACAACATGCGCAAGCCAGGCCAGGAAGGAGCTGCGAGCGTGGAGAAAATCTTCCCGAACACCAAGCCCACGGTGAAACTGGAAACCTAAGCTGCTGTGGTCAGTTGTCAGTGGTCAGTGGTCAGTTGTCAGTGGTCAGTCGTCGCTGCACTGAGAGCAACTGAACCCTCGAAGCTCACAACGGACACCTGACAACGGACAACTGACAACGGACAACTGACAACGGACAACTGACAACGGACAACTGACAACGGACAACGGACAGGTGAGCTATGACGAAGGGACAACACTTTTCTCCAGAGCTTTTCAAGTTTCTCAAGAATCTGGCCAGGAACAATGACCGAGAATGGTTCGCGGCAAACAAAGACAGGTATGAGTCCGCTGTGCGGGATCCCTTTCTCCAGTTTATTGCGGACTTCGCTGCTCCTTTGGGCGGCATCAGTCCCTGCTTCCGCGCAGACCCGAAGCCTTCAGGCGGCTCTCTGTTCCGAATCTACAGAGATATCCGATTCTCAAAAGATAAGAGTCCTTACAAGACTCATGTCGCTGCGAGTTTTTTTCACGGCGACTCGGGCAAGGAGATTCAGGCGCCCGGCTTTTATCTTCACATGGAGCCTGGATCTTGTTTTGCGGCAGCCGGCCTCTGGCATCCAGATGCGCGAACGCTGACCATGGTTCGCACGGCGATTGTGGGACGCCCGAAGGAATGGCAGGCAATTCGGCGAAGCAAGCTCGATATAGAGGGTGAGAGGCTCACGAAGCCGCCGCGAGGATTCGATCCCAACCATCAGTTCATTGATGACCTGAAGCTCAAAGACTTCGTCAGCAGTGTGAGGTTCTCTGAGAAGCAGGTGTGCAGCCCCCGATTTCTTATGGAGTTCGCAGCCGCATGCAAAAAGACCGTCCCGCTCGTTCGGTTTCTTACTACAGCGGTTGGGCTCGATTGGTGAGCGGCACGCAGGCTCTCCATCTCCGCAAATCCCACCAACGGCACGCCGCGCGTATTAGCCTGCCGCCATCCGCGACTGGCTCTTCATGCGCGTCACGCAAGACTGCAGCTGTCTCCTCATCTCGTCCGGGCTGAGGCGCGCGCGGCGGCCGTGTCCCGGCAATACCCATTCGAACTCATAATCGAGTAGTCGCTCCATCGAGCGCGTCTGCTCGGCCCACGAATACCAACAAACATTCGCCGACGCGTGAAGCGATTTGTAATTCGCCGACCACCAGAGATGATCGCCTGAAAAAAGATAACGGTTGCCATAAAGCAGCACGGTATGGCCGCGCGTATGGCCCGGAGTCGGAATCACGAGCAAATCCTCGTCAAGCGCGATCGCATCTTGACCTGTGAGCGGCCGCTCGATGCCCGTAAGCGCGCGGCCTATGTCGTCGCGATGCATAACCCGCTCGGCGTTGAAATGACCGGCCCACTGTTCGTGGTCCGCAACGTCATCCCGGTGCGTGAGGAACATCAATCGCACTCCGCCAAGCTCTTCGATGCGCCTGACCAGCGGACGCGCAAATCGCGGCGAGTCGACCAATACGTTCCCTTCCGGCTTGACGATCAGATAACTGGATGCGCCGTAGCTCGACTCAGAGGCAAATCCGCAGAAGTAGACGTTTTGATCGATCGCCTCAGGATAGGCTGCCACGGCCGCTTTTGCCGAGAGATGCTCAACAGTGCCAATTGAAGCCGTAGGACAGGTGACGAGCGCCTTCAGGGCCGCCATTTCGTCTGCCGGCATTTGAGGCTGCCTATAGACCGCTGATTGGTCTCCCGCCTGGGTGAAGACTTCGGGCGCGATTTGACGGCAGAGATCACAGTCTATGCAGGTGTTATCAACGTAAAAATTCCCGGCGACGTTTCCCGCGAGTCTCAGTTCTACCAGTGCCATACGATAGTGATTATAGAATGGAGAAATGAGAAATGCGAAATGCGAAGTGCAAATCTCGAATTTCGCATTTCGCAATTCGAAATTCGCATTTCTCCTTCAAGCTTTCTTGCGCGCGTAGACGATATAAAACAAGAGCCAGCCTGCGAACGCCAAAGCACACACAATGGCGACCGCCAACGACAGCTTGTTACCGCTCCTAATATAGGTGTAGACGTTGAATCCACCAAGCACTGCTATCAGCAACCAGTATTGAAGGAATAGTCTGAAACCGCGATCCTGTTCACCCATAACGCACTGTTCTTCTTTCCGTTCGCGTTGACACTCGTTGAGCCAGGTCTGTTACTATCACTCGCCCGCTCGACACGCAAGGAGGACACGTATACTTACAATGTCAATCTGGCAGGCTATACTTCTAGGTCTGATTCAGGGTCTAACGGAATTCATTCCAATCAGCAGCACGGCTCATCTGACAATCGCCGGAAAACTGATGGGCCTCATCAGTGCCGAGCATCCCGAGCAGTGGACGGCTTTCATGGCGGTCATTCAACTCGGGACGCTGGTCGCAGTCATCGTCTACTTCTGGTACGACATAGTAAACATCATTCGAGGCTTTATCCTGACGAACGTCGCTCTGATAACGAGAAGGCAGGTTGATGACTCTTCGAGGGACGGCGCGTGGCTCGGTTGGCTGGTGATCGTCGGGACGATTCCGATAGCGGTAGTCGGCCTGTTGTTCAGGCACCAGATCGAAGGCGCTAAAACAAAGGACCTGCGCGTCATCGCCGGAAGCCTGATCGGTCTTGCCCTCGTGCTGACGCTGGCCGAGGTTCTTGGGCGCCGCGTTCGAGATATGAAAGAGTTGAAGCTTGCGGATGCGCTGGCGATTGGCGCGGCCCAGGTCCTGGCCCTTATTCCCGGCTCTTCCCGCTCGGGCACGACTATCACTGCCGGGTTGTTCGTCGGGCTGAAGCGCGAGACGGCGGCGCGGATCTCCTTCCTGCTTTCAATCCCTGCGGTCGCGGCCAGCGGATTGTTGGAGCTGCCTAAGGCGCTGCGGTCTGGCGGTGGAATGGACTGGACAGCACTCGCCGTCGCGACCGCGATATCCGCGGTGGTCGGATATCTCTCGATCGCCTTCTTGTTGAGATATCTGCACAGACACTCTACCTTCGTGTTCGTTGCTTACAGGATTGCGCTGGGTCTCATTCTGATCGGCCTCATACTCAGCGGTCGAATAACGACCAGCTAGGCAGGGGTCAGGGGTCGGGGTCAGGGGTCAGAGGTCAGGGGTCGAGCTTTGTCCGTGAGCCCGGGAGCGATTACCAGAACTTCAGTCGGTGCAG
>JBGPFL010000299.1:0-6388 GCA_041483295.1 Blastocatellia bacterium
CACTCGAGCTACTTCATCAAGATATGCGGCGATGTGAGAACGGGTGGGCAGCACTTCACGAGTAATCCACTCGAAGGGCTCCTCCCACAGATTACTTGTGATTCCGTTGAAGGCATACTCGACTGTCCCTCCAATGTGACTGATCAGCTCGCCGCAGGAATAGATGCGTATGAACTTCGCACTCTCGAAGGGCTTCCAATACAGCTTCTCTTCCGGGATGATGGCGAGAACGTCGATCAGGTTCTGATGAATCCGCTCCAGCTCGTCCCCGATTACGTCAACCGTTGCCAAGAGCCGTCTCCTTAAGGTTTCGTGATGCGGCATTCTAGCACAGCGATAATGCGTCCCGAGCGCCGATCTTTAGAACAGCTCGCCGACCACACGGTCCTGACCAACCAGTTTTTGATGAATAGCCGAAACGCAGCAGAGCCTTGGATGTATCGATGAGTGAGCGCTGGCGACCGGGTTGCATTCCTCAACGGTTATGTCCAAAATGAATCAGATTGCTGGCCGGTAGAAGTTTAGACCAGGAGATAGGAAGCCAACCGATGAGCCTCGTGATTGAAGCGCCGCCCGTGCCACTGAGAACCGATGACCATGGTGTACTCCGCGTCGGCAAGACACGGGTGCCGCTTGACACGGTGGTCTATGCCTTCAACCAAGGCGCGTCGGCGGAAGAGATTGTAATGAGCTACCCCACTCTCGAGCTGGTTGATGTCTACGCCGTGGTCAACTATTACCTGCACAACCGCACCGAGGTTGATGCCTATCTCAGCCAGCGCGAAGGCGAAGCCGCACGAATCAAAGAAGAGAATGAGAAGCGCTTCCCGCAAAACGGCATCCGCGCGCGCCTTCTTGCCAGACGCTAGACGATAGGCCGTAGATGTTGAGTTTCGCCATAGACGAGAACTTTAACCTCCACATTGTGAGCGGCGTCCGTCGTCGGCTTCCAACCGCTGACCTGGTGCGCGTACAAAGTCCGCTTCGTCCTTAAAACACCTTGCTTTCCGGTCTTCAACTCTGTTGTTCTCGCCTCGCTTACGGGACTGAGATCGTAATTGTAACCCTCTAAAGCGCTAATCTTAGCCTTGATGCTGTCGGCTTCGGGCACCGCGACGCTTTTCTCCGCACCCCATAGTCTTCCGCTAGATACGCGGCGTACCATGAGCCCTCGTTCGTTGTATTCCATACGCCTAACATTAAGCCCGCCTCTTCCATCGATTGATTCTTCGAGAAGATTCCCATCATAGTCATATGCCCTGGTATCTGTGAGGGCGACTCGGCCTTCTACGTACCTGGCATTGACCTCGTCATAGCTATAGAGCACAGTTTTGCTCGTCACACTACGTACAGCGCCGTTGAGTTCGTCTATGTCCCTGTCTTTTAGAGCAAGAGCACCAGCCACAAATACAGGCTGATTCCAGTAGTGATGCAGTGCCCAGAGATAATTCGCGTCGATTGCGAAGTTCAGGTTCTGTCCCTCAACGTCGCTCGAAGCGGCGATGCCAACAACTTCGGCACGCGTGTTACAGAGGAGAAGGAGGAACAGATGGCAGATAAGATCAAGATCTATCAGAAACCGACTTGCACGAAATGTCGGGAGACGATAAGCATTTTGAAACAGCGCGGTGTCGAGTTCGATTCGGTCAACTACTACGAGACGCCGCTGACCGTGGCCGAACTGCGCGACCTCGTGTTGAAGCTTGGCATATCCCCTCGCGAGTTGCTTCGCAAGGGCGAACAGGTCTATCGCGAGCTCAACCTTGGAAAGCGCGAGTTGACGGATGACGAGTTGATTGCATTAATGGTTGAGAACCCGGACTTGATACAGAGGCCCATAGTCGTCCGCGGGAAGAAGGCGGTGCTGGGCAGGCCCCCTGAATCGGTTGAGGAGCTGATCTGAAACATACGAGTGACGACAGCTTGAGAAATCAGCTGGATAGCAGGAAAGACTAGAGTATCCTCCACGGCGAAAGAAAACTTTTTTCGCCTGGATGTATTTTTGGCCCATCCAAACCCACTCCTACGTGACGTAAAACTTTTTTGAAGCAGATGGCCGTCTGGTTACGTCTAAGTATGGTGAGGGACAAGAATATGAAGATACTGGCTTTCCTACGAAATCACTACCACTATTGGGGCGTACCCCATCCACGCAACAAGGACAACCGCTTGATTCAGACGTGTTACGAATGCGGTGCGGAGCGGGAGATCAAGATAGAACTGCGGCCCTCTCCTTACGAAGGCCTGAGCGCAGGGGAAAACGGTGACAACCTCGCTGCCTGACGACAACCGCCATTTTGCTAAGACACCAGGATGATTAGCGAACCAGCACCCTGGTGTCGCAGTCAGGTGGAAACGAGGCAGGGCTTCGCTCAAGCCTCCGTCACGACGCCACCCTTCTTCACATAGGTCTTTCCACAGGCGGCACACGTTGATTCCTCCTCCTGTTGAGGATCACGTGAAAGCCCGAGCTTGATCCCACACTGGCACATCCAACCGGCGATTCGTCCTGGGTTTCCAACAACAAGCGCAAAGTCCGGTACATCGCGAGTGACAACTGCCCCCGCGCCGATGAACGAGTAACGTCCAATCGTGTGCCCACACACCACGGTTGCATTAGCCCCTATGGACGCCCCCCGCTTGACCAGGGTCCGTTGATACTCGTCTTTGCGAGGCACGTGGCTTCGCGGATTGATGACGTTGGTAAAGACCATCGACGGGCCGCAAAAAACGTCGTCCTCAAGCTCGACCCCGGTGTAGATCGAAACGTTGTTCTGTATCTTGACGTTGTCGCCGATGCGAACCCCCGGCAAAATCACCACATTTTGGCCGATGTTGCAGCGGCTTCCGACCTTTGAGCCGCTCATTACATGCGAGAAGTGCCATATCCTGGTCCCTTCGCCGATCTCGCATGGGTCGTCGACGTAACTCGATTCGTGTACGAAATAATCCTTGGTCATGACCTTCCTGGCAACGGTGAGTAGTGGCCGGCTCTCTTCATCACCACGCACTTTCAGGACGCCGCCAGATCAACCGGCACACCACCGGCCGACAGCGACTGCTCAGCCGCGTCAAGCACGCGCAATACCTGCAGTCCGCTCTCGCCATCAGTCAAAGGCTGCTGCCGCGTCTCGATGCACCGCAAGAAATGAAGGCACTCCTCACGAAGCGGCTCGGAGTCCTCAATCGATTCCTCGACCCCGTCGTTCTTTCTGGTTACTGCCTCTCCGTTCACAATTTCTATGCCTTGATCGTAGACTGTGAGTTTCCCCTCCTTGCGAACGTCGTCGAACACCACCATTCGCTGCGATCCAACGACGACCAGCCGCTGCTCCTTGTAAGGATGCAGCCAGCTGACAAATATGTGCGCGCGCACACCTGTCTCGAATTCGAGGTTGGTCATAGTGACGTCGGCTATGCGCGGTTGGAGGTAAGTCCCGCCCGTAGCTGCTACTCGCGTGGGCGCGGCTCCGACCAGTCGCAGGATGATCGCGATGTCGTGCGGGGCGAAGCTCCAGAGTATGTTCTCTTCCCTTCGAACTTTGCCCAGGTTGAGCCGGCTCGAATAGATGTAGCGCAGTTCTCCCAGCGCTCCCGATGAGATCAGCGCTCTCAGCCGTATCACCGCCGGATGATACTCGAGCAGGTGTCCGACCATGAGTATCCTGTCGCACCCGCGGGCCAGGTCTACCAACCGCCGGCCATCATTCACGTCGAGCGTAAGAGGTTTCTCGACCAGAACATCTTTGCCGGCTTCAAGAGCCGCCGAAGCCAGACGGCAGTGAGTCTCGGCGGGGGTCGCTATCACCAGCCCTCGAATGCTCTGATCGCCGAGGACCTTTTCAAAATCGGGCTCGATTCGAACTCCCTGGTATCTGGCGGCAATCCTGGAGAGCGATTCCTGGCTCGAGTCGCAGACCGTTTCGAGCGCGCCGAGCTCGTGAAAATTGCGAACGTGGTTGACACCCCAATAGCCCGCGCCTATCACAGCGACACGCGGTCTCTCGTCTTCTCTGGTCATCGTGACGCAATCTATCAAACCCGATCTCCGTACGACAAGAAAAAGGTGACAGCCATCACGGCGGACTCCGTGCTGATCACGCTCGGCCAGCTGGCTCGACCCCGGCAGGCATCTGGCGAACCTCGGAGATGGCCGCACCGCTGCCGTCAGGGACGTACTTTCGTTCCGCATCGAAAGCAAAAGGTGGCAGTGGAGGGAAGCTGCGTCTGACAGCTGGGGCAGGCTGTGCCCTCAGGCTCCGGCGGCGGCGGCGGCTCATACGCATTAGGAGTATCAGGAGGAACCGGGGATTCCGTAGTCTCGCCCGGAGGCTGCGTCGGCTCATACGTATAGAAAGTCGCAGATGGAGGAACGGGGGACCTCATGGGCTCGCCCTGAGGCTGCGGCGGCTCATACGGATTAGAGGTCGCATATGGAGGAACGGCGGATGCCTTGAGCCCTCGAAAGCTGCGGGCGCCCGACAAACCGAAGCAGTCTCGATACGCAACCGCCGACATCGTGAACATCAGAGGGTAGGTTGCCAGTACCCCAACATAGCAGACGTACGTTCCTGCCGATACGATCAATTGCAGGATGAGCGCAAACAGAGTGAAGATCAGGATGTTCTGCTTGGTCATCTCGTAGCTTTCCCGCATCGCTTCGATCACACCCATCTTGCGCTCAACTGTCAAAGGCGCGGCAAACATCAAAAGGCCGGCAGCGACGAGGCCCGGAATAATACAGAACAGCGACCCGATGAAGACCACCAGGCCTACCAGAATCGTCTCACCCACCAGAGGAAGAAGGCAGTCGCCGGCCGACAAGAGATCGCGAAATTCGAGCTGCCCGCCTCGAAGCTGCTTGAACGCACTCTTGTACATGCCTCCCTTGAAGTAGGCTGAAAGCGGGACCAGAACAACCAGGGACAACATCGTCACCACGAACACAATGAAAAACGGAAACGGAAAGGCGGGCGCAGAGCGTCCGTAAGGCCCAGCCTGGGACGCCGCGCTCGCAAACGCCATGGAAAAAAACGCAAACATCACCGCGATGCTGGGCACCAGCATAACTATGAAGTATCCGAGCGCCAGCAGTACCCACGTCTTCCATTGCTCCGTGAACATCCTCCATCCTTCGCTTATCCAATCTCCAAACCGCGCACCTGGAAGCTCTGTACTCGACATCGGAATATCCTTCATCCTCTCTAAGTGAAGTTGAGATCTGAAATCTTAACCGCCTGACACAGTGTCAATCAGTGAAGCGTTCGGTTCGGGTCGTCGATCCCATAAATATCGCGATAAGCGACGGCCGCTGAGCTAACCATCCACGGGACCGTAAGAAACACCCCTATTCCACAACCAAAGATGCCAAGTGAGGCGATGCCCGAGATTACCAGACCTACGATCCACCACATCAAGGTGTCGCGTGAGAAGATCAGCCGTCCGACGTCGTTGATCGCGGCTAAGACATCGACCTTGCGCTCGAGTATGAACGGCATCGCAAGAGCCAGGATCATCGTCAAGAACGGAGTCGCTACCAGCCCTAATAGAGCACCCACGGACGAGTTGCGCCCTATGCTCGCCACGCCGCCATAGATGAGTGCGCATATCAAGGCCAGAAGGAAAGCATGTAGGAACCGGCCCTCCCAATTGAACATGTCGCCCATCTCAGGCTGCTCGCCGCGCATCGTCTTGAGGGCGATGCGATAGAGGCCCATCAGCAGCGGACCGGCAAGAACGCCAAGCGTGACCGAACCCAGAAACGAACCCAGGAGCGTTGCCAGCGACATGAGTAGCCAGTTCTCTTTGTATACCTGCCACCCTCCCGAAAGCCAATCTCCAAGCCTGATCTTCGTCTGCACCCCGACGACCGGAGGAGGCGTGTAGACCTCAGGCCGGGGAACTGGATAGTAGTTCATCGGAGGAACGTACGCCGGACCTCCTGGCTGCGTCGGCGCGGTTGGCGTGGGCGCGACCGGAACAGTAGGACGAGACATCTCGGGAGCGCGTTGAGTCTCAGGCGGCAATGGTAACGTGCCCGCGTCTTCATCGGTCACTCGCCTGGGCATCCCGCAGTTGCGGCAAAACTTAATGCCCTCCTCAAGCCCTATTCCGCATTTCGGACACTGTGCCATTGCGTCTCGCTCCGCCTTTCACTAACACCCTCTGCCGCCTCTTTGCCCGACACCCTAGCCTGGCCCGATCGAGACTGACCGGTCCCCTTCAACAATCTTTCCGATATCGTAGTGCTTCATCTTCTGCCGCTCAAGATGCGCGCGTATTGCGCCCGCGTCGGACGCCGCCGCCACGATGACCATCCCAATCCCCATGTTGAAGGTGCGGTACATCTCGCCATCGGGGACCCTTCCGAGACGCGCAAGCAGATCGA
>JBGPFL010000300.1:0-6385 GCA_041483295.1 Blastocatellia bacterium
ATCATACCCGGCCGGTACCGCGTAAAGGCTGAAGCTGATGGGTTTTCTCCTGTCGAGTTGGCGGCTAACGTGGTTGCGAACAAGACCACTATTTTTGATTCGATCCGCCTGAGGCAGGTCACGATGCTGTCCGAGCAGACGCGTCTCAATCCGGACCCGAAATACTCGGCTCGCCGCGCGCCCAGTTCCGTTCTCCACTTCGAGGACCCGCAGAAGGGCGCCACGGCAACCCCGGATGATTTGACCGTGGCCCTCAGCGGCCGCTCTTCTGAGATGCACGGCGTGGTTCACGCTTTCAGCCAGACCTCCCCGGGAGACGCGGACGCCAAGGGTTCCTTTGCGGGGGCGAACTTTGCAGTGTCGCAGCAGATCAGTGGAGATGCCGATGTGGTTCTCAGCGGGCAAGTTGGAGCAGGGGACGGCGCGCCCCGAAGACTGGAGGCTCTAACCACCTACCATGGAGATCGTCATCGCCTCTCAGTCGCCCTCGGCTACGGGCGGTTCACCTTCTCACGTCACGGGACAATTCCACGTCTTGGGCAGTTCTCGCTGTCTGCCAGGGACACCTGGCAGGTTTCAGGCCCGGTTCTCATAGTGTACGGGCTCGAGTTCGCCCGCTTCACCGAAGGCGCCTCTGGCACAAGTGTGCTGCCCAGATTTGGATTCGCGGTTGACGCCGGTGCGCGCACGCGATTGTTCGCAGGAGTCGAGCCGGGATCCTCGGTCGATCAGCAGTCCAGGGTTGAACTGGAATCCGGGGAGATCGTGCTCTCAGAACCCAAGGCTGTGGCGGTGGCGCCGACAGGGGAACCAGTTCCGGATCGCAGCTATCGGCTGCAGGTGGGAGGCGAACAAGTTCTTTCGGATAGATCATCGGTCGAGATGATGGCCTTCTTTGACACCGTATCAGGTCATGGTCTCGGGTTGTTGGCGATCCCGGTTGAGCGAAGCGGCTCAGATCCCAGACTCCTGAGCGAGAAGCAGAACGGCAGGTCGCGGGGCCTGCGCGTGGTCTATCGCAGGCGGTTGAATAGCGTGCTTGACGGTGCCGTGGGGTATGCCGTGGGAGAGGGGCAGCGCCTCAATCCCCGAGGGATCACAGATCCGGCTAACCTGTTTAGCAATGGTCTGTTTCAGATGATCTCGGCCAAGATAGACGCCAACTTCGAGAGCACGGGCACTCGGGTGTCGATGGTGGTGAGGTTTGCACCGTCGCGGGCTATCTTCGCCATCGACCCATTCCAGGGTCAGATTGCGACTTACGATCCGAACATAAGCGTGTCGTTGACGCAGGCCTTGCCAACCTCCGGTCTCGTGCCGGGTCACTGGGAAGCTGTGGTGGACCTGCGAAACCTGCTCGACCAGCAGTCTTCAGTCTCGGACGAACGGCAAGAGCTCATAGCTAGCCGCTTCCACAGGCTGGTTCGAGTTGGCGTGTCAGTTCGGTTTTGAAGTCGTCGACCCGCGGATACGTAAGCGTTCGGTTGCTGCTTGCGGGTGGGGCGGGCTCCTACGGACACTTAGCAATCTTAGTCTTCTGCCCCTTCCGCTTCGACAGTCGCGCTTCTTCTGATTTTTCGTTGGCCCTTTGGGGGAAGAGCAGTTGTCCGGTGGAATCCAAAAAATTGGAGAATTTCCAAAAAAATGGACAGTATCTGTGACCAGAGGGTGAGCCAGTAAGCCGGGACGCAGAGAATACCGTTCGAATCGTGCCGGCTCAGCACCGGAATAGCAGTTGCGTTTAAGTTACGGATTTCTCGGCAATTCAGTCGAACGCGCGCGGAGTTAGAGGATGACAGACATATTGAGCAAGTCAAAGCTTGGCGCAGTCCTTGCGGTAACGGCTCTACTTGTCGTCATCGGAGCTCTCAATCTTCGCGACCGTCTGAGCTCCCCTCCGGTTCCCGATGACGGGGTCGAATGGGTGAATACCTCCAGTGGTGTCCAGGCCAGATCGGTCGCTCCGGATTCACCAGTTGCGCTGTATGTCCAGCCCGGTGACTATGTACGGGCCGTTTTTTACGTCAATGACTACGAAGTCGTGAACGGAATCACGACGCTCAACTACGAGCGGATCAACCTGGTCGAAGATCTATATCGTTACCTCGATCATCAGGGAGTAGATGGGGAGGCCCGGTACGCGATAGAACACCAGGACCCAGTGCTGCAGAGCATCAACGGTATCGACCAGGGGCTCTATGACTCGGATTTCAAGGTCGGTACGCGGCGGCAGGAGAGGGTTGGGTTCTATCTGGCGTTCGTTGGATTTGTTTATCTCGTTATCGGTCTGTTTGTCTTGTTCAAGCAGAGTCGTGCGACTCTCACTTACCACTTCTTCGCCTGGTTCTTGATCTCATTTGTAGTCTACTTCTATAGCGCCACTCGCGAGCTCATCCCATTCGACAAGCTTGTATACGCGATTGACGGCGCCGCTCTGGCATTTCTGGCGCCTGTCTTTCTACACTTCTGCGCAAACTTCCCCTCGGGGCGAAACCTGTCGATGCGATCACGCCCGCCCGCTGTTCTGTTGTACCTACCGGCTGTTGCACTCGTAGGTTTGAGCATCGTTTGGCAGTTCAAGCTGCTCGGGTTTTCAACCAGTCTGCGACTGGATCAACTGCGAACCTGGCTAAACTGGTCCGAGGTTCTGCACTATGCGGTCTTCTTCGTGGCGGGAAGCGCGCTCCTTGTGCGCACGTTCGTCCGGACGCAGAGTTCGCTGCTTCGGCAGCAATTGAAGTGGATCATATGGGGGCTGGCTCTGTCAGTGGCGCCATTTGTGGTTCTCTATGGGGTGCCGTTTCTGGCGGGTATGCGAATTACTCTGATCATGAAGGCCCTTGGGTTCGGACCGTTGATACTGATCCCGCTCTCATTCGGCTACTCGATAGTGCGCTACCGCCTGATGGACGTGGATGTGATCGTGCGCCGAAGCTTCGTGCACGTGATGGCCACGATTGCAGTGGGTGCGATCTACATGGCGGTGCTCCTTGGGGTGGGCAGCGTAGTCACCTTCATCTGGACGACTGCCGATCCGTCGGCGTGGACCACTCGCGTAGTAGTCGTTGCGTGTATGCTTGTGGTGGCGATGCTCTTTGCGCCGATCAAGAACAAGCTTCAGGTGTGGGCGGACCGATGGTTCTATGGAGAACGATACACGCTTCGGACCGGCCTTCAGGATTTCGGCAGAACTCTTGCGCAGACGACGGCATTGCCGCAGTTGCTCGACTCTCTCGTGCGGCGTTTGTCTGATATGTTGTCGGTCCGGAAGGTTGCGATCTTTGTTGAGGATGCCGACTCGCCGTCAGGCTTTTCCTTGGCGCATTTGTCTGGCATCGAAGGGGATCTGACGCTCCCAGCGAGCATAAAGAAGATAATTCGGATGCGTTCGATGGGGCGGGGGCTGATCACGGTTGAGGACATCCCGAAGAGTGACCCAAGCCGCCAGTCGGACTCGGACGAGTTGAGTTCCCGGCCCGCCGTGCCACCTCGGATGTTCTGGCTGCCTCCAGTGCCGGGACGAGAAGGCGAAGATTCTCTTGGCAGAACGCGGGACGATCTTTACTACTACGTGCCCTGCGTGGTGCGCGACCGTATGGTTGGGATTATAGGGATCGAAAAAGCAGCGTCAGGCGCGCTGCTCACCAGCGAGGATACGGATCTGCTAAGAGCGCTTTCGGGCTATGTTGCTGTCGCGATCGAGAACAGTCTTCTGTACGAATCAGAGATGGTGAAGGCCGAAGAGCTGGCTCGCCTAAAGGAGTTTTCGGAGAGCATTATCGAAAGCGTCAACGTCGGCATTCTGGTCATGGATCGAGAGGGCAACATCACGACCTGGAATAATGCTCTGGAAGAGATCCTGGGCATCACCCGCGGTCGAGCTCTGGGTCAAAACATTCGCCAGGTGTTCGACGCCGACCTGATTGAGACTATTCAAAACGTTGTGGGCCGGGATGACTGGGCGCTTCTAGATGCGCGGCATATTTACAAGTTCAACGCGGCAACCGAAGACGGCCGCCCTCTCACCCTGAACATATCGCTGGCGCCTTTTGAAGCCGCGCGTGGTGTGGTGAGCGGCACCCTTATCGTGATCGAGAATGTCACCGAACGGGTGCAACTTGAGCAACAACTGCTGCAGCGCGAGAAGCTGTCCTCGATCGGTCTGCTGGCGGCGGGAGTGGCTCATGAAGTTAACACCCCGCTCGCAGGCATCTCTTCCTACGCCCAGATGCTCTTGAAGCAAATCTCGGAGGATGACCCTAAACGCACATTGCTCGAGAAGATTCGGGCGCAGACGCTGAGGGCGTCGGGGATCGTCAACAATCTGCTGAACTTCTCGCGAACCGGCGACGCTCAGTTCCGCGAGGTAGATATCAATCGCGTACTGGAGGACACGCTCCAGTTACTCGAGCCTCAGTTGCGCAATACTTCCATCGAGCTTGTGAGACGCTACGATGAGAACCTGCCGGCGGCTTATGGAAGCGTATCCAAGCTGCAGCAGGTCTTCATGAACCTGATCCTGAACGCGCGCGACGCCATGCATGGGGGCGGGCGGCTCACGATCGAAACCCGGGTGGCGGATACTTCCGCGGTAATTGAACTGAGCGATACGGGAGTCGGAATAGCACCCGAGAACATAGCGCGCATCTACGACCCATTCTTCACGACCAAGGAAGTTGGCCAGGGGACGGGTCTCGGGCTCGCTCTCTCCTACGGAATAATCCAGGAGCACAGCGGGCGCATATTCGTCGATAGCCGTCCCGGCGAAGGTGCGCACTTCACCATCAAGCTGCCCGCGGCTTTCACCCGCCAGATGCAGGTGGCCAGCGACTAGTCCTTCCTCGATCACACAGATGCCGATAAAGTGAATCGTCGTATGGCTGGCAGCTTATCAATCCAAGCTGTAGCATTTCGAGTGTATGGGAAAAAAGGGAAACATCCTCGTCGTCGAAGATGAGGAAGTCATGCGTGACGTTCTTGGGACCCTCCTGGTCCCGGAAGGCTATCAGGTCGACTTCGCAAAGACCGGCGAGGAGGGTCTCGACAGGTTTCAGCAGCGGCCATTCGACCTTGTCCTGCTCGATGTCTCGATGCCCGGAATGGGGGGGCTGCGCACCCTCGAAGAGCTGCTCAAAGTCGATTCTGAGACGGTTGTCATAATGATCACCGCCTACGCCACGTTCGATACGGCCATATCCGCATGGCAGCGCGGAGCCTTCAACTGCATCGAGAAACCCTTCGACAACAAAGAGATTCTTGGGCTGATCTCGGCCGGCATCCGCCGCCGGCGCAAGGACGAAGAACGGCGAGCCCTTAGGCAGACGCTTAAGCGGAGCACCGAGAGCAAGGAAATTGTCGCGCGCAGCCAGAAGATGCTCGACATACTCGCCTTCGTCGAGCAGGTTGCTCCCGCGCGCACCACTGTCCTGATAACGGGTGAGAGCGGGACCGGCAAGGAGCTGATCGCCCGCGCTATACACAATCAGAGCCAGCGCGCCGACAAGGCATTCGTTACCGTCAACTCAGCAAACCTTCCCACTGAGTTGCTGGAGTCGGAGTTGTTTGGACACATTCGCGGCGCGTTTACAGGGGCGCTCGCGGCTAAAAAGGGCTACTTCGAAGTTGCCGACGGCGGCTCGATCTTTCTCGACGAGATTGGAACGATCTCGATAGAGACGCAAAGTAAACTCCTTCGGGTAATCCAGGAGCGCGATTTCACTCCGCTCGGCGATACAACCCGCCGGCAGGTTGACGTCCGCATCATCGCTGCTACCAATGTCGATCTAAAGCAGGCGGTTGAGGAAGGCGCCTTCCGCGAAGACCTCTTCTATCGCCTCAACGTGATTCAGATAGGCCTGCCTACTCTCCGCGACCGTCGCGGAGACGTTCTCCCTCTTGCGCAACATTTCATTCGCAAGTATGCGGCTGAGAATGGGCGCCACATCACCGATCAGCTCTCGCCCGAGGTCTTGTCTCTGCTCGAGGCCTATCACTGGCCGGGTAACGTGCGCGAGCTTGAGAATGTCATCGAGCGCGCGGTCATCGTCGCGCAGGGGGACCAAATCCAGCGCGCGGACTTGCGAGACGAGATCCTCAATCCACAGCAGCCCGCGGCACACGGCGGCGGACAGGGCGCGGCAACTCAGATCGACATATCCGGAGGGATCTCGTTCTACGATGAAGTGAATCGCTTCCAGATCGAGCTCATCCGCCGCGCCCTCGAGATCACCGGCGGCCACCAGTCGCGTGCGGCGAGACTCCTGGGTATGAACACTACCACTCTCAATAGCAAGATCAGGTATTACAACATCCGACCGTGAGGGGGAGAGTGGGAGAGCGGGAGAGCGGGAGAGCGGGGGAATGGGAGAGCGGGAGAGCGGGAGAG
>JBGPFL010000301.1:0-6382 GCA_041483295.1 Blastocatellia bacterium
GAGATAAAGGTCCGCGGCCCGCTTCTCAATTTCGACTGGCTCATCGACTATCAACACCGCGTCCTTGAAATAGTCGAACACTGTCGAGGCAAGCGGCCGGATCAGGGGCAGCAGGTACTCCCAGCCAGGGAAGGGCTCGCCGCGGTCCGCGTGCGCCACTCGATCGCGCAGGTCGAGACGGTAGAGATCATCGTTCCAATGTAACCGCGCGGCGTCGGCCCATTTGATGAACTCCTCACGGCGCACGGCGAGCTCACGCATGGGCACGAGTGTTGACTCGCGAGCCTGGCCGACTGAGCGCTGGGTGTCGGGATCGAATTGGCGAATGGATTCAACCGCATCGCCGAAGAACTCGATGCGATGAGGCACGTCGTGAGCGGGCGAGAAGACGTCGAGTATTCCGCCGCGCAGGCTGAACTCTCCGACAGCTCCGACGGGCTCTTCGCGCACGTAGCCGCTGGCAATCAGCAAATCCACGATCAACTCGGGGGGCATGTCCTCCCCAACGCGAAGGGTTATGCTCGAAGCGTTAAGCGACTCGGGCGAAATCGTCCTTTCGGCAAGAGCGCCAACGGAGGTGAGCAGAATGCGCGCGTCTCTCTGTCCCACGCCCTGTCCCCCTCGCTGTCCCGTGCGATAGAGCGCCAGAGCCCGCTGCTCGAGCAGTTCGGCGTGAGGCGAAGTGCCATCGTAAGGGTCAGCCTCGAGGGCCGGGATCGTGAGCACTTTTGAGTCGGCCGATTCGACGCCGTTCAGAGCGCAGTAAAAGAACTCGACGTCGGACTGAAACTCCTCGACCTCGCGGTTCGAGCGTGCGACGAATACAATCCGCCGGCCAAGCTTTTTCTGGAGCGCGGTCAGAACGAGAGCGCGGGCACTGCCGGCAAGACCCGAGACTACAGTCACACTGCGGCCGGCGCGCACTTCGGCTGCGAGCTGATTGAGTTCGCCGCTTTGAAGGAGCGGGGCGAACAGCTCGGCGCTGTAGGTCTCGGGTGGAACGTCGATGGCCATAGTGAACAGTTTGAGATTGTAACAAGGGTAGAATGGCGCGCGCGACTAAAATGCTCACTATGATTTTTAGATGATGCAGGCGGCTTCCGCACGCTGGTTCGTTAGCCTATATCGTCAGGGAATTCGAGATGAGTTCATATAGCTCAGCGAATCCAGACAGCCAACTTGACTATGTGTACCATAGGCGACAGAATTCTGCCGCTGTTAGTACGGCTACTTGTTCATTAGGGGCACTCGTATGGGACTTCTCGACAAGCTGTTTGGCAAGAGGGAGAAAGAGAAGAGGCCCGCTGGATTGCCAGAGCACGCTGTGATCGTGCACTTCCAGTACGGAAGCACCGACCTGAGTCGCTTGTTCGCTCTCGAGGAACAACTCCAAGAGGCCATAGAAGCCGCAGCCGTTGGAGAGTTCGACGGGAACGAAGTAGCTACCGATGGGAGCGACGGCTTTCTATACATGTACGGGCCTGATGCCGACGCGCTCTTCGGGGCGGTGCGCCCTGCGTTAGAGGGCGCTGCGTTCCTGCGGGGAGCTCGAGTTAAGCTCCGGTATGGCCCACCGCAAGATGGGGTCAGGGAGGTCGAGATCGAGCTCGGCACCTAACACGCCCAGTCTATTCTGTGGCAGAACGTCAGGATGGGGGTCAGGCCCTCGATTTTGCGATTCCGGTTTTCATTTAGGCCGTTGACGTCCCTGTTCGCGTAAGCTCATAGCATGAGTTCAGTCGCGAGGTCCCCTCAAAAGTGAGCTTGGTTCTCTGCAAACACAAGATTGGAATGTTCGGGCTACGGAGAAGGCATCTGCCGCGTGGCGGCGCATTGAGGCATGACATGCACTGGGATGAAATAGAGGGCTGGTTTCAGTGGCGATCCGCGCAGGAAGAGGCCGCCCGTCGGTATCCGGAAGGCAGTTGTTTCGTCGAAGTCGGAACCTACCTCGGTCGAAGCCTGTGCTCCTTGGGTGAAGTCGTCGAGCGGAGCGGCAAGAGCTTAACGGTGATAGGAGTCGACACGTGCCGTGGCAGCGGACCCGAAGGGCCCAGCCAGAAGGACTATCACGGCGCTGCAGTGTCGCAAGGTGGTGGTACCTTTGCCGGCGTACTGCACAAGAACGTCGTGGATTGCGGATACGGCGACACGATTTCGCTGATCATCGCCGATTCCGTGACGGCTTCGCGGCTGTTCGGCGATGCGTCGATAGATTGGGTTCACCTGGACGCACGCCACGACTACGCCAGCGTGAAGGCCGACATTCAAGCGTGGCTGCCGAAAGTTAAGCTCGGCGGCTGGCTGTCCGGCGACGATTACGACGAGATCAAATGGCCTGAGGTCGTGAAGGCCGTTGGCGATCTGCTGCCCGGAGCCAAGGCGTGGTCGACTCAGCAATGGCGCTGGATCGTCTCGTGAGCCAGAAACGCAGTCAACCTTCCTTCGGTCCTCCGCCCTCATGCTGAATCGAAGCGGCGATGCCCGTGAGGGCCTCGTAGTCGACCCTCCACCCGGCATGTGCGGCCGCGAGACCGATCACGCCGCCTTCTCCCGAGTAAACTCCGCGTGCCTGTAGGAAGTCCGCGCCAAGCGACCAGGCCGCGAAGAAGCGCGACTCGCGTCCATCCTTGGTGACGGCAATGAGTGTCTCGTGACACCATCGCGCGGTCAGCAGGATGTCGGCATCGCCAGTGAGATGGCGTGCCAGCTCTACGAAGACGGGCATCCGCCACGATCCGCAATTTTCCAGATGCTCTGCGATGCTCTTCCGCACGACCGGAAGCACGGCGATCCCGGACGGGAAGTCGCCGAGTGGAGGAAGGGCGCCGATGCGAGAGTCTGCATCCACGTAGATAGCTGTGTCGAAGTGATGGAGGGCGGCCAGGAGCGCGAACCGCTTGTCGTGATAGGCCGCGGCGCCGCGCCCCTCTCCGGTGGGCGGCAGACGTGCCAGATAGTCCACGGCCATGGGACCGGTAGGCGCGTGTGGGATCGCGCGAACGGGCAGAGCCGCAAAGTCGTCCGGCTCGTCGGTCAAGACAATCCAAGGCACCGTCGTCGCGTCGGCACAGAGGAGTCGTGCCCGTCGTCGATAGGGTGCATGAATGGCGAGTGTGCAGAAGCAGACAGTCACATTATGCGCTCGGCGTTACCGGGTAAACTCGTAATGAAGAGTATTCGAAGTTTTTTGCGATTGGTCAACCGCAAACAGGAGTGAAATATCCTCATACGGATCGGACTTTCAGCGTTGAGAATGATCGAGTTGTTCTGAGGCGGGTCGCCAGCATCTGCGCGTAGCGCTTAGTTGTACACGCCGTTGCACGCGAGGCCGCGAAGAGCAGTCAGGCCGGATCAAACGGTGGAAGAGGTGCTCCAATAGTCCTTTCCCATTTCACCCCCTCCGGCAAAGAGTTTCGCACTATTTACCAGCACCTGGATATTCCGTCCCGGCCGCCAGAGATAAGAAACGGCGCTGATGTGCGTCGAGGACAGTTTCTTGGCCGCACGATTGGAAAACCTCTTGCGGACGCAGACCATGTTATTCACCTGCGGAGTTGTAGTGCAAGGTCCGAAAGTTTACCTCGAGTGTCACTCGGGTCGGTGTGCTCTTTTCGTTCGAAAATCAAATCGGTGTTTGCTAAGATCACTGCGAGCCTTGGCAAACAGAATTGAATCGTACCGTGAAGCCAAAGTAGAGGCGGACGTTATGGCGGAAACCACAATTGAAACGATCTTGAAACAGATCTCGCAATTGCCCATCGATCAGCAACGTAAGTTGAGACAGCTCCTTGAGCAGCAAGAGCCGCCAACAGGGTCCCGGCTCGATAAGCGTGTTCCGCCTAAACGAGTGCCGGACAGCAAACGCGAAATGAAGTGGCTGCGGGAACATGCTCGGGAATACGCCAATCAGTGGGTTGCCCTCGACGGCGACCGTTTGATCGCGCACGGCGCGGATGCCAACCCAGTCTATGCTGCGGCAGAAGCAGACGGCGCACAATTGCCTATGGTCACGTTCGTCGAAGACCCCGACACCATTTCCATTCTCTTCTAAAACCTCTGACGGGTGACAACACAACTGACTTTTGCAGAAGAGTTTCGCTACGACGATGCCCCTCGCCCTCCGCGCCTTGGCGGGTGAAAGTGTCTAACTCTACCACATTGAAAATCGCTACCGGGATTCTGGTAGTGGGTCAGTACTGACCCACTACCGGGATTCTTGAACCGTTGCCAACACAAACTGCCGTTTGTTACTATCACGTCAGGCTGTTTATCCGCAGCGACAGCTCCCGTGCCCGACTTCGGAGGTCACAAATGAAATCCATCCCGCGTGTGCTGGCATTGGTTGCACTCGCATTCTCCATTCTCTGGATCGTGGCCTTCGCAAGGGAGCTGGGCCCTCGCGAGGCGCGACAGAAGATCGCTGAAGCAGTCGGTCTCGACAAGCCGGACGGTGTTCACATCAAGGCTATTAGCACCGGTATGGGCGGCGAGGCGGTGGTTGAGGCCCAGTTCGACGCGGCATTCAGATTTACCCAGGACAAGCAGGGGACCTGGAATCCCGTGGAGGTCCGCACCGGCGACCGCCGGTGGGAATCGATCGAGCTCATTCAGACCGCAGTTCGAAAAGAGAAAATGCTGAGGACGACAGCCGACATGCGGACGGTAGTTACCGCGTTGGAAGCTTTTCACCGGGAGCGAGGCTTCTACGTTGCCGCCGACACCGGCGCCGCGCTGGTCGACAACCTCTCGCCGCGTTTTCTCGGTTCGATAATCCGGCTCGATGCCTGGTCACGCGAGTTCCAGTACAATGGCACAGCCGAGAGTTATCGCCTCAAGAGCCTTGGGCCCGATGGCAAACCAGACACCGGCGACGACATCGTCTTCGAGAATGGGCGGATGGTTAAGGGGACCGACGAGTGATATTCGATGCGGAAGAGGGCAGCCAAATGACTCCCGCGAGGGCGCGCGTCGCTGCGGCTCATCGCAGCGCGGCTACTGTCGTGCTGGCAATAGCCATAAGCATCGCGGTGTATACCGCGGCGGGCCTGCTGCTTGTTCGTGAATCTGTGCTGCAGTCGGGACCCGAGCAGTCGCGAATGATCTTGATAGTTATAGCGGTCTTCCTCGCGCTGGGATCGATCGCCATCCGCCGAACGCAACTCAGCCCGTCGAAGATTCAAGCGGTATCGGAGCAGCGCGGCATTGAGGGCCTGATCAAGCACTTGTTCACAGTGACACTCATTCTGGCGGCGCTCGCGGAGGGCATCGGAATCCTTGCGATTCTGATGGGCCGATTCGGAGGCTCTCATTCGGATGTGATCACGTTCGCTCTGGTGGCATCAGTAATATTGGTTTCCAACTTTCCGCGCCGGGCCGCGTGGGAGCGGGCCGTGAATTTCTTTGCTTCGACAAGGCAGGGCTCGATGGGCTGACGTCGTCGACGTCTGGTATTGAATTTCGGCTGCCAGGGCGACCAGGCGTTACTGCAAAGCTGCGGTCGTAAGCCGGCAGCAGCTTACTTTCGACCTACAGGCTGAAGTCCGTGCTACTTCGCACTCGTCATTACGGAAGGAATCAGACCTTGAGAAAAAATGCTCTTACAATCGTCGCGATGGCGTTGTTCTTTACCATCGTGAATGCGCAGATGGGCTGGGGCGGGCAAGAGATCAAGGATGCCGCTCAAAGGGTGGACAATCGGGCGCAGGCGCTGAAGAAGTTCCTGGAGGCGCAGGGCTTTGAGAAGACCGGCAACTTCTCGGCTGCCGTGGCAGCGTACAAGGAGGCCGTTGCGCTCGACCCGGCGTCGAGCGAGCTGAGAGTCGCCTTTGGGTCGCTCTACCTCAAGAGCCGCAACGTCATCGAGGCGGAAGCTCAAGCGCGCGAAGCCCTGAAGCTCGCACCCGAGGGCACGGACGTTCGCAAGCTCCTCGCGCGAATCTACCTTGCCCAGACCTACGTCGGCACAAACTTTGATAAAGACAAGGCTCGTGCGGCGATCAAGGAGCTCGAAGAGGTAGCGCGCAAAGAGCCGGCGGCCAAGATCGACGTTGGCAATCAAGAACTGTCAGCCCTTGCGGTCATCGGGAGCCTTTACCTCTCTCTGGACGAGAACGACAAAGCGCTCGAAGCCTTGAAGCGGGGGTCTGAAGCGGACACATCGTCCGACCGCGCCCAATACATGCTCGCTCAGATCTACTACCAGAAAGGGAAGATTCGCGAGGCGGTTGATTCGGCTCGCAAGGCTTATGATCTGAATCAGAAGCTGCCTGAAGAACAGAGGGTTCCTCAGTACGCAAGCCTGCTTGCCAAATCGCTCTTGCGCATCGGCCGCACCCAGGAAGCGCTCGACCTCTACAAAAAGACGCTGGACATCAAGGAC
>JBGPFL010000302.1:0-6365 GCA_041483295.1 Blastocatellia bacterium
GAACGTATCGGTGGTAAACATCGATAACGGTTTCGGCGCAGGATTCGTCGCAAGTCTGATCAATAGGAGGAGAGAAGTAGGCAGTAGGCAGTAGGCAGTAGGCAGTAGGCAGTAGGCAGTAGGCAGGGGTCAGTGGTCACCGGGAGGCTGGTGCCTACTGACAGCGGACCGCTGACTACTGACTACTGACTACTGACTACTGACAACGGGATCCTTTCACAAACTGCCTCTACCACTCGTCTTCATTGCGTTAGAGCCGCAATCATACTTAAGGAGTTGATGATGCATGCACTCCGGCACTTTCTGATGTTGGCCCTCACGGTAACGACCATTGTGGTGAGCTTCAACGCTACAGCGCAAGAGAGACCACAAACAGACAAGGATCCACATCAGTCACATCAATCACCGCAAACGAAGGAAGCCTCGCCTGCGCAGCAATACTTCACCGACGTCGTGCTGGTCAGTCAAAACGGGCAGCAAATGCGTCTCTACAGCGACCTGCTCAAGGGCAAGATTGTCGTGATCAACGCCTTCTTCACAAGCTGCAAGGACACGTGTCCTATCATGGCCCACAGCCTCGCGGTGCTTCAAGAATGGCTCGGCGACCGCCTGGGCAAGGATGTGTACCTGATCTCGATATCGGTCGACCCCGAAACTGATACTCCGGCCAAACTGCTGGAGTACGCGGATCGCTTCAAGGCCAGGCCGGGCTGGTTCTTTCTTACGGGCAAGAAGCAAGACGTGAATCAGGCGCTGAATAAGCTGGGGCAGTACGTCGAGGTGCGCGAGGACCATCTGAACATCATGATCATGGGCAACGAACCGACCGGTCTCTGGAAGAAGGCGATGGGGCTGGCCAAGCCTGAGGAACTCATCAAGATCCTGGATAGTCTCCTGAAGGACAAAGGCTAAATGTTGAGGGGTCCAGACTCCAATCCGGAGAAACGCCACAAACATCCGCCTCGTCTGCTCTCCCCGGTCCTGATCACTCTTTTGACCGCCGCAGTCGTATCAGCCCCGCTTCAGACTCAGCAACTAACTCCGCAAGAAAGACGGGGCAAGCAAGTCTATACCCGCGGCATCAGTCCTTCAGGCGCCGACATCACCGCAGTCCTTGGCAAAGAGGGCATTTCGACGCCCGCCTCGATTGTAGCGTGTGCGAACTGCCACGGCCTGGACGGGAGCGGTAAGCAAGAGGGAGGCGTGAGGCCGCCAAACATCACCTGGGAAGCTCTAACCAAGCCCTACGGCGATACTCTCTCCACCGGACGAAATCGCGTTCCGTACACAGAGTCGGCGCTCAAGCGTGCCATCGCCTTAGGCATCGATTCTGCCGGGAACCAACTACACGTGGCAATGCCCCGCTACCGCATGTCTTATCAGGATATGGCGGATCTGATTGCATACCTAAGACGCGTCGGCAAGAACCTGGACCCGGGCCTGAGTGACACGACCATCCGCATTGGTATGGTGCTGATGTCCGGCGGCAGACCGGGCGAGATGAGCCGAGCCGCGAGAGAGGCACTGGCCGCCTACTTCGATGAAACCAATCGGCAGGGCGGAATCCACGGGCGGCAGATCGAGTTGAAATCCCTCGATCCCCCGAATACGCACGAAGAACGAGCGAAGGCTGTTCGCGCGTTCATCGAGGGCCAGCAGATATTCGCCCTGACCGCCAGTTTCATGGCCGACGCGGACAAAGAGATTGCAGCAGTCTTAGGGGAAGATGAAGTCCCGCTCGTAGGGGCCTTCTCTCTCTATCCTCATTTGGGCTCCCCGCCTAACCGATATGCCTTCTACCTCTATTCCGGTATCGAACAACAAGCTGCCGCTCTGGCCGCCTTCATAGTGCAGAGATACAAGTTGCGGGCCCCGCGTGCAGCCATCATAAGGGGAGACGAGACCGGCGCGCGCGAGGCCGCGGATGCAATTAGAAAGCAGTGTCGACAGCCGGGATGGAATCCGATCACTGAGATCCTGATCGAGAGAGGAGAACCGGGTCCGGGCGGCGTGGTCGAGAGACTGAAGCGTGAGGAGACCGAGGTAGTGTTCTTCCTGGGTGAGAGCGAGTTGTGCCGTTCGATCCTCAAGGAAGCAGACAAGCTCGGCATCAATCCGACTATCATGATGCCGGGATCCGCGGCCGGCGGCGACATCGTTGGCGCCCCTGAGAGCTTCGATGGCCGCCTCTTTCTGTCATTCCCAACGATCCCTTCCGACCAGACAGCCGAAGCAACCGCCGCGTATAGAAGGCTGGCTGAAGCGCACCACCTGAGCCCTGATTATGTGGCAACGCAGTTTGTAGCTCTCTCTTCGGCGGCAGTCCTGGTTGAAGGGCTGAAGCGGAGCGGTAGGGACGTGAGCCGCGAGAAGCTCGTAGGAACCCTCGAAGGCCTGTACGAGTTCAGGACCGGGTTTACTCCAGCCGTTACCTACGGTCCAAATCGGCGCGTGGGCGCAGTGGGCTGCTATATCGTGGGCGTCGATCTAAAGGCCAGGACTTTCACTCGCGTCGGCGATTGGGTTGAACCCAAGTAGAGCCTGTCCGGTCGGTAATGCCTCATATGTGAAGCGCTCGAGTTGCCGAGTGCCGGACTGCGGCCGCTGTCATCGTCGTCCCTTGGCGTCTTTGCTTACCGGAGGAGGCGCAGCGAGCCCCACGAGATAGCTGTCCAGCCTGGCGCGGAGAATCGCGCGGGCCTGCTGGACCCTTTTTCGCGTGTTGTCCGTAGTGATGGCGAGCTGTTCGGCAATCTCTCGGTAAGCGGTCTCCTGCAAGAAGCGAAGCACAAAAGGCTGCCTTAGCCTTGCAGGCAGTTCCTCTACTGCTCGGCTGACATAGCCGAGCATCTCACGTGACAGAAGTGTGTCCTCTGGCGACTTGTCGCTCGGCGGCGCGGGTTCCCGATCGGCGGCCAGCATCTCGTCCAGGCTCACCGCTCCTCGCGTGCGCCTTCTCTTCTCTCTATGTATGTCCACGCACAAATTCGAGATCAACCGAGCCAGCCACGCCCTTACGTCGGTGATCGTCGCGGCGTAATAAGGCAGTTTTTCCCACGCCTTGAGCATCGCCCGGCTGAGCGCGTCCTCAGCGTCTTCTTGAATGCCGCCCATCTGCCTGAGGCAAAGAGCATATAGATACTTCTGATGCCGAACCCATAGCCTCCAGAAGGCGGAAGAGTCGCCCTGAGCCAAATAACCGAGAAGCAATCGTGTCTCGGTTTCCGGGTCGACCTCTCTGGATTCGGTCTGGAAACTGTAACAGATCGCCTCTCCCTTTCTATGTGGCAAATCTGCGTTAATACCCAGCGACTGAGAATGACTGCCGGTCCTTGTATCAGTTGTCGATTCGAGTGAACTGTCTGAAACCGCTTGCGTTTGAAGACAAGCTCTTACCATGACAACTTCGTCCCCTTTCGGAAGGGCTTGCGCCGACTCCAGCGGAACGGACTTCAACTTACTTAATAAGCGAAAAAGTGTGGAACGCGATCTCTGCTGACTCGGCTTGCCGAACGTCAGGCAGAAGAGCGAAGACAGGTTATGTCGGCCGAAGCGGCGACATCCCAACCTCATAAGCCTAAGTCATACTTAGAGTCGGGAACTAACCAACTGTAATGTGTTGATCAACCCGGCGGCCTTCAGCAGACCGCAGTGTCAACTTGCTACGACGCTGTGATACAAGATACGGGCAGGAGGGTATCACAAATCACTCGGCCTGTCATTTATTTTTTTGGGGGAGCGCTACCTTTTGCGGCTGAGTCGCCCGAACCAGTAACCGCGCTTGTTATTCGGCCCTTTCTTCGTATCACCCCTACAACCCAAACCCGGAGCGAAAACAAGAGACCACAAACGGGAACCAGCAGCCACGATCTCAGCGATGACAGACGTAGCAATCAATGCTTACACGCCGCGCGCGATGACACGCGATGCACCAGCCCATAGTCTGTTTGACTTCGTGTCTCACCCTTTGCATATCCCCGACCTCGCCATGGCAGGTAGCACATTCAACCCCCGCTTTCAGGTGTGGCTTGTGACTGAAGAAGGCGTTCGCCTCAGACTCGAACCAGTAGACACGAACCCAGGGCGGCTGTTCCTTCTTCTGCGCGAACGCGGCCAACTTCTGAACTTCCGGCTTGTCCGTCTGCATGGCCTCGTGACAAGCCATGCAGGTCGAAGTGTTAGGGATGGTCGCGTACGGCCCTTTGTCCGCATGCTCGTGACAGAACACGCAGTCCAGTTCGGGTCCCTCTTGCTTCTTCACATGCTGCCAGTGATTAAACTCGATCGGCTGGACCGGAGCCTCGGGTTTCCTCGAGCCTCCCATCACCGCCAGGACGATACACAACGCCACAACCAAAACAAAAGAGGTTACCTTGAGGGATCGTTTCATCGAGACTTCCGCAACCAGGCTCGCACGTCACCCCACAGGGAGACTCAGAATGGCTTAACAACTCAGCGCTACACCGGGAAACAGAGACGCAGCGCCGCTATGCTCGCGGTCCCCAAAGCCGGGGCGAGCATTATACAAACAATCCTTCTGTGCTCAAATGATTTTTTTTCTCGCCGCCCGCCGTCATGAACGAGAAAGCGGGAGAGGAAAACCTCTCCCGTCTTAAAGAAGTGCGCGAAGAATGAAACCCATTGGCCGGGCGTCCAACCTATGAGTGCGAAGCCCCGGGCTCAGTTTCCTAATTTGATCACGATACCGGCCTGGAATCTGAAGTCGCTGTTCCAGGTGCCGTTGAGCTTATTTGGAAAGTAATCGGCCTGACCCAGGCGAAAGGCCAGGCTCTTGCCGGCGTTGATATCCAGTCCCGCGCCAATCGCCATCGCGAAATTGGTCGCCGATGCGTCGCCGAGCCTCAGTCGCGCACCGCCCACTAGCACGTGCGCGAAACCGGTGGCTCCTTTTCCGCGAGCGGAAAAGCGCGGCCCAAACAGGAACGGGTTGATGCTGGTTTTCAAATCGACTGTCCCAACCCCGGGAATCACCTCGTGCACCGTCGCGTAGTTGCCCCCGAACTCAGCGACGCCGCCCCACTTCGGTCCGAAATTTCCGGTGACGCTGGCGCCCCAGCCATTCATTCCCGTTCGTGATCCAAACGGTTGCGCGCTCAAAAAAGAGTAGCCCCCGAATATCTCCGTAGTGGGATAGCTGGACTGGGCGAAGGATGGAACGGCTGCCGCAAACAGTACTACAACAAACAAGACCAGTTTTCGCATTCAGTTTACCTCCTAAAGCTGTCGGTTTGAGTTACAAGCCCTTCAGACTGTTGTTTGATGAGAACACGTTTTCTAAAACGGGGAGGTTGATCAGAGATAGGCAAATGATATCACCTCCCGAAGTGCATTTCCCGCGAGGATCGCCGTACTTTCGATCGACGCGGCACCTTCGAGAAAAAGAGAGGTCATTCATGCGGGCCACGCGCTGGGAGGTTAGTCGGCTCCAAAGTTGAGGACCACGCCAGCCTGCCCCCTGAAGTGATGGACCCACTTCTTGTCGCCAAACAGGTCGTCGACGCGGGTCGGCAAGTAGTCGGCCTGAAAGGCACGAATGGCTACTGTCTTACTCACCCTGACATCGACTCCGCCGCCAAAGCCCATCGCAAAATCCGTCTCCCTTTGGGCTCCGAATCCGGTGAGATGGGTCTTCGATCTCACACCCCCGACCAGGGCGTGGCCGAAGGCTGAGGCCTTGTCGCTGCGCCATGAGAAGCGCGGGCCGAAAAGAAAATAGAACGCATTCAGATCAACATTGAAAGGCCCAACTTCGATATTGTTCTTCACGTTGTAGCTGAAATCGCCTGCTATGCCGATCTTCTTCGAGAGATTGCCCGCCAAACTGAAGCCCACGCCATGCAGGCTCTGGCGATCCACACCAATCGTGTCTTCACCCTCTACATTTAGGTAGGAGTACCCGCCGAAGATCTCGGCCTTTGGATAACTGCTCTGCGCTTTCGCAGAGACACCACACGCAAGAAGCACTACGGCAAACATGACCATCCTTCGCATCCTGGTTACCTCCTGAGCTTGTTTATCCCATCTGCCTGACGCCGGCAGGATTCATGAGTTCCAGCAACCAACCGCGACCATGCCATTGCTCCGGAAAAGCCATCGATCCTCAAGTCAGAGGTTAGACACTACTTACGCGACGAACGTTGCAAGCAAAATTTCGGAGCCATTTTTTGCAGCTCTGAAACGTCGCTACGGTCACTGTGAATCTGATACGTGCGCTGGCCGAATCCCACCCACGGGAGTGGGTGGACTGGAGTTTGGACATTCTAGTCTCAAGTATCAGCGTACAGAGCGAGGTTTTGAGCGAAGTTATGATTCAAGAAGGACGAAACAGACGGTTCGTTGCTGTC
>JBGPFL010000303.1:0-6363 GCA_041483295.1 Blastocatellia bacterium
AGACATCCTGACTGTCTAAGGACCCCGGTAGCGGGCACTTAATCGGCGAGAAACAGGCTGCGAAGACTGGTTGCTAGCCCGCGCTTCGCAGTTTCGCGAAATGCTCTACGATTCGCTGAGCCTGGCGGGCGCCGACGAATGGACTCAGCTCCGCTACGCTCGCTTCGGAGACGCGCTTGAGACTTCCAAAATTCCGAAGCAATCTGGCCTTCAGCTTGTCCCCCACACCTGGAATGGATGTCAGCTCGGATTTGAGGTCGCGCATGATCCGCCGCTTGCGATGGTAGGTCACAGCGAAACGGTGAGTCTCGTCCCTGACCATTTGAATCAAGTGCAGCACCGGCGAGTGGTGATCTATTCTGATCGGCTCGTCTCGGCCTTTCAGGAACAACAATTCCTCGCGCTTGGCGATCGAAGCGGTTGGCAGCGCCTCGAGGCCCAACTCGTGAAGAGCGCGGGCCGCGGCTGCGAGTTGCCCTTTGCCGCCGTCGATCAGGACAAGCTTCGGCAGCGCCTTCTCTTCTCGCAGCAGCCGAGCGTACCGCCGCCCTACTACTTCGTACATCGACTGGAAGTCATCGGCCCGACCCTCCACAGACCGCACTTTGAACTTGCGGTAGTCGGATTTCTTCATCACCCCGTCTTCGCACACGACCATCGACGCAACGTTCTCGGCGCCTTGAATGTTCGAGATATCGAATGACTCGATGCGGTCGGGCACTTCGGGCAGCTCCAGGACTTCCTGAAGCTCCTGCAGTACTTTGGACATGTCGGGGCGCTGAGCCCGGAATCGCTGATCGAAGTTGAGCCGCGCGTTCTTCTCGACGAGATCGATCAGATCACGCTTGACGCCTCGGCGTGGCGACGTGATATGGACCCGACGTCCGCGGCGAGAGGCCAGGAATTCTTCGAGCAGCTCGCGGTCTTCGAAGTCGACCGGCACATATATTTCACCCGGCGCGTAATCGCCGGAGGTGTAGTACTGCTTGAGCGGCTGGCCTATGAACGTCGCCGGATCGAAAGGCTCCGCCAGGTCCTCCCAATAGAACTCGCGTTTGCCGACGACCTTTCCTTCGCGCATCGTGAACAGCGAAAGCGCGAGCTGGCATCCCTCGCGATAGTAGCCGAATGCGTCGATGTCCCCGCCCGAAATCGTCATCATCTTCTGCTGTTGACCCAGCTTGTTGATGGTCTTGAGCTGGTCGCGATACTTCGCCGCGGCCTCAAAGCGAAGCTCCTCGGATGCACGCGACATTCGTGCTTTCAACGCGGATTCAAGGTCTTCAGTCTTGCCTTGCAGGAGAAGGTCGACGTCGCGAACTGCTTCGTTGTATTGCTCGAGGGAGCAGAGGCTCTTGACGCACGGACCGAGGCAACGTCTGATGTGATACTCCAGGCAAGGCCGGTCAGCCTTGCCGTCGATCTGCATCGTGCATGTCCGAAGCTGGAAATTCTTATTGATCAGATCGAGCGTCTGCCATGCCAGGCCGACCGGCAGATAAGGGCCGTAGTACCGCGCACCGTCTTTCAAGATCTTACGCGCGATGGTTGCCCGCGGCGCGACTTCGCCGGTGACTTTGATGTGTGGATACTGCTTGTCGTCTTTGAGCAGGACGTTGAAACGGGGCTTGTGTTTCTTGATCAGGTTGCACTCGAGGGCGAGCGCTTCGATCTCGTTGTCGGTTACGAACAGTTCGATATCTGCGATACGAGAGACCAGATCGTGCAAGCGGACGTCGGGAGTGGCTTGAAAGTAGTGCCGGACGCGGTTGCGGAGGTTCTTGGCCTTGCCAACATACAGAATCTTGTTCTGCTTGTCCCGGTAGAGATAGCACCCCGGTTGTGCGGGGAGATTGGCGAGTTTTTCAGCAAGGGTCATACACGCGGGGCGAGCCTGATGCCGGCAAGCTGGGCGACATAAATGCCGGGCACGCAAGACACGTCACTCAATCTTGAGCACGGGTCTATACTTGCCTTCTTGAAACTTGAACCTGAAGTCTCCCTCGAAGCGGCGAATTCCCGATACCCCGCCGCCCGAGGCGAGCGTTGGCATCCTGAGTACACCTTCGAACTGTGAATAGTCGATAGTCGCGCGGAACGATCGCAGCTTTGCGGCCTCTTTGTCGAGACCTTCCAGGTTATGGACACTCTCGATTTTGATGGTCAGCACTTCGCCTGTCTTAGGGTCGAGCATCGCGATTCCGGACGCCAGTGGAGTGCTGGTGGCTTGCGGCTTGGGAACGAAGCGATACCACCTTTCGCCTTTGCGGTCGGGAACGACCTCCTGAAAGTCGTAGAGTTTGATCTTCTCAGGCAGCAGCGGAAAGAACGCCAGGTCCCAGACGGCGCCGAACGACAGGAGCGTGCGCTCGTCTTCGTTCACTTTGCTCTTCGGGTTGCCGTTCTTGTCGGTGTCGGATGTGACTCGCGTCGTGACTGGAATGTCGCCGGTCTTGTCAGCCTTGCCCGCCGGCTCAACCACCACTTCGGTCTCGCGCATCTCATCGCGCTTTTCGGCGCCGTCCTTGACCTTGAAGCGCTCGACGCTGATCTTTTGTTGATACCGGCAGTGATCGCGAAAGTAGAGCGACCGGTCCTGGTTCGCGGCAGCCTTACATATCAGCTCAGGAGCTGTGCACTCGTCGGCCCTCACTCCCGCGGAGGGAAGAATGATCGTTGCAGCGGCGCAGAGCAGCACGACAATTGCCGCCCCTGCCCGGCAACTTTCTTGCTTTGAAGCTAATCTCAGAATTCTCAACTTCTTGACTCCTGAATCTCTTTTCGTGTATTAAGGTAGCGTTGCGACTAAAGTATAGGCGAGGTCGCGATACCACAGCAAATGCCATCATTAGGATCCCGTGATTTTTCAGCCCGTGCTCATAGCACACGATTCCATTCTTTAAGAGGACTGCCATAATCGAAAACAGAGGGAGGACTTTATGAAGTTGAGAGCAGGGCTTGTAATTGGCCTGGCGGCTGTGCTGTCGCTGGCGAGCGGATGTGCAACGAAGAAGTATGTCCGCAACCGCGTCGGCGAACGGGCAACGCCGCTTGAGAACAGGACCGGGGAACTGGAAGAGACTTCGCGCCGCAACACTCAAGAGATAAGCCGCATCTCGAAAGATGTTGAAGATGTGCGAGGCCGCGCCGATCGCGCTCAGCAGCAGGCCGACCGCGCAGCTTCGTCTGCAGAGCAGGCCAACACTCGTGTTGGGGGTGTCGAGCAGACTGTCACCGATTTGCGATCCAACCTCGACAAGTTCACGGTGCAGAAGACCGTCACCGTGCTGTTTCAGGTCAAGAAGTCTGAGCTGCTCCCTGAAGCTATGTCAGCGCTGGATGAGCTGGCGAGCCAGATCAAGGATCGGAATGGGTTCTTACTGGAGATCGAGGGCTTCGCCTCGGCCGAGGGCGACGCTGAGCTCAACGACCGCTTGAGCCAGGCGCGATCTGAGTCCGTGCGGCGTTACCTCGCCGATCGCCACAACATCCCGCTGCATCGCATGTTCATCGTGGGCTTCGGCGTGAGCCGCCCCGTCGCGGACAACGCGACACCCGAGGGGCGAATACAGAATCGCCGCGTGCGGGTCAGACTGCTGACCAACAACGCAGTCGGGCAGAAGGGGTGAGAGCTACAGCGCGGGGAGACACGCGGACGCAGCGAAGTATAAGCGCCGCTGTAGAGCGTCTTAAGGCCGGCGCCACTTGTAGTCCGTAGGCGCTGCGTGGTCACGTCTCCTGGTTAACGCGTCGGATGTCGAGAAATCCGATACGCCGCGAAGACTCGAAGACACAAAGCCGGGCCATGTCGACAAGTGCACCACCTGTAGCCGCTTCGTGCTCCTTCGAGGCTTCCTGTCCTGGTGACAGAGCGGTTTTTCCGCCGGCTGCCAGGTGACGCGCTCCACTGCAATCATGGATTTTGAGATTGATATATCAGCGGCCAAGCCTTTCGATGCCGTGGCGCTAGGCTTGAATGCAGTAGATCACCTGATAGTCGTCCCGCACTACCCCGAGTTCAACAGCAAGGTAAGGTTTCAATCACACAGGACAGCTCCGGGCGGGCAGTGTGCTACAGCAATGGTGGCGCTTGCGCGACTCGGGCTTCGAGCGCGCTACATCGGGAAGGTCGGCAATGATCAGATAGGGCGGTATCAGCTTGAATCGATCACCTCGGAAGGCGTGGATGCTTCGGGAGTAATGGTCGTCGAGGGCGTAGAGTCGCAGGTCGCGTTCATCATAGTCGATCAGGCAAGCGGCGAACGCACCGTGATCTGGGACCACGACGACCGCCTCACAATCGAGCCGGGCGAAGTGGATCGCGACTCCGTGACCTCAGGCCGAGCATTGTTGCTTGACGGCCACAACGTCGAAGCGTCGATCGCCGCAGCCGGCTATGCGCGCGACGCCGGCATTCCAACCGTTCTCGACATCGACAACATCTATCCGGGCGCTGAGCAGTTGCTGCCGTTGATAGACTTCCTGATCTCGTCGAGCACCTTTCCCAAGCGGATGACCGGCGAATCGGATGTGAGGGTCGCGCTCAAGGAACTGTCGAAGCAGACGGGATCGCTGCTGGTTGCGGCCACGCTCGGGGTCGAAGGGGTGCTTGCGTACATCCGAGGCGAGTACATCCATTCGCCTGCCTTTGCGGTGGAATGCGTGGACACTACCGGCGCCGGGGACGCGTTTCATGGCGGGTTCATCTATGGGCTCCTGGCTGGCTTTTCTATCGAAGACACGTTGCGATTCTCGAACGCGGTTGCGGCCTTGAAGTGCCGCCAGGTAGGGGCCCGAACCGCTCTGCCCACGCTCGATGAGGTTAATGCGCTGCTTATGTCGTAGCCTGCTATTCTCAGCGGCTGGCTGAGCGTCGGTCGGTTTGTTCCAGACTGACCCGGACTAGAATGTCCTAACTCCAGTGACGTCCTCCGGAGTTCGAGACTGATTGAACGCGGCGACCTCGCGCTAACGGCTCAAGGCAGCGCGAACGCCACAACATAATCTCCGGGCGTGGTGCGTAGCCGTCCGTGTCCACCCGCGCAGATTACCACAAACTGCTTTCCACCCTCGCGCACTCTATACGTCATCGGCATCGCCTGGCCGCCCGCCGGCAGAGCCCCTTTCCAGAGTTCCTTCCCGGTCTCGATGTCGAAGGCCCGAATGTAGTTGTCTCTCGCAGCGCCGATGAAGATCAGTCCTCCCGCGGTCACCATCGATCCGCCCAGATTCAGCGACCCCCACTTGTCTGATCCCGGCACCGAAGCGAGTTCCGGCATCTGTCCCAGCGGGACCTCCCACCGAATCGAGCCATTCGCGAGATCGACTGCAAGCAGTGTCCCCCAGGGCGGCGGATTACATGGTCCCAGCCGGAGTACGCCTCGGAAGAGAAACTCTCGCCGCATCACATAAGGCGTTCCACTTTGCTGCCCTATCTCGAAGTCCAGAATCCTGGATCTCCATTCGGCAATCGTCTTCGCATCGACCTGTTCGCGCGGGATGAGAGTGACTGCGCGCGCAAAGCGATTCGTGTTTGCGATCAACAGCCCGCGCTCTGGGTCGAACGAGACGCCCGACCAGTTCATCCCGCCCACGTCGCCCGGATAGACCAGCGAACCTTGAAAGCTCGGAGGCGTGAAGAGTCCATCATTGCGAAGCTGCTTGATTTGCTCGCGGCACCAGTCTCGATCTGATGGAGTCAGTCCCCACGCGTCGTCGGGCGTGAGCTTCTGCGGAACCAGCGCGCGAGGAGCTGTGGGAATTGGCTGAGTCGGCGAGTATTCTTCGCCGGGCACATCGCCCTTGGGCGCCGGCCGTTCTTCAACCGGAAAGATCGGCTTGCCCGTTTCGCGATTGAGAATGAAGAGGTGCCCGACCTTGGTCGCGACCGCCACCGCTGGAATTTCGCGGCCGTTTCGGCGGACGGTGATCAGGGCCGGTTGAGCCGGGATGTCGTAGTCCCAGATGTCGTGATGGACCGTCTGAAAATGCCAGACTACTTTGCCGGTCGAAGCCCGAAGCGCCACGATCGAGCTCGAGTAGTAATCACTGCCGTGTCGCTCGCCGCCATAGTAGTCGGGACTCGTGTTCCCGGTGGGAAGGAACAGGAGGTCTCTCTGTGGATCGGCTGATATGACCGACCAGACGTTGGCAGTTCCGAGGCGATAGGCAGGCTTCCCATCTCTGGTCTGAATCCCGTTATCGTTTGGTGGTAGAGCTTCCCAGGCCCATCGCAGCTTTCCGCTTCGCGTATCATAAGCTCGAACTACTCCACTGGGTGCGTCGACCTGCTGATTGTCCCCGATCGCCGAGCCTACGACGACCAGGTCGTTGATCACGGCTGGCGGAGAGGTGACCGCGTAC
>JBGPFL010000304.1:0-6351 GCA_041483295.1 Blastocatellia bacterium
CGTGATTCGCGCGACTAACATTCTGCTCGCCGGCCGCACGATGGTAGTCGTGGGTTACGGCTGGTGTGGCAAGGGCGTCGCGATGCGTGGACGCGGAATGGGCGCCAACGTCGTCGTCTGCGAAATCGATCCGATTCGAGCCATCGAAGCGGTGATGGATGGGTTCCGGGTCATGCCGATGTCCGAGGCAGCGCCGCTGGGGGACATATTCATAACCGTCACCGGGAACCGGCACGTGATCGACGGCAGGCACTTTGCGAGTATGCACGATGGGGCGATTGTTGCGAACTCCGGCCACTTCGATGTGGAGTTGAACCTTGTTGCGCTTGGCGAGATGAGCGAGGCGCGAGAAGAGCTTCGGCCATTCGTGGAAGAGTACAAAGTGAAAGCGTCGGGCAATCGGATAATCGTCTTAGGGGAAGGCCGGCTCATCAACCTGGCGGCAGCGGAAGGACATCCAGCCTCAGTGATGGATATGAGCTTTGCCAATCAGGCGTTGTCGTGCGAATACCTTGTGAAGAACTACGGCAAGCTCTCTCCGGGGATTCATCTGTTGCCGCAAGAGGTCGACAACGAAATCGCATCGCTCAAGCTCGACGCGATGGGCATCAAGATCGACAAACTCACGGCGGAGATGATCGAGTATATGAGCAGTTGGGAAATGGGAACACAGTAGGAGACGGGGCGGTCTTTGGTGCAGAAGGTTTGGTTTGAGTACAACTGGCGTCTGGACTACGGGCGATGCCAGAGAATCAGGTCAGAGGTCATTTTTTTCCACGGCGCTTCGGGTCTGCAGTTCTGCGGCCGCCGGTCCGCCGCTCGGCCTTGCGCGTGGTGAGAACGCCCGACTCGGAATTGGGTTCCGGCGCGCGTCGTTCGCTCTTGCGTCGGTCCTTACCGGAGCGCCGCTCTTTGCCATTTGGATCGCCTGGGCTTCCCATTCAGGTTGTCGCTGAACTCCGGTCTAAGCCTTTTGCAAGCAACGCCGCTTTTCCCGCGCCGCTTACAGAAGTCAAATTGAGTTGGGGTCCAAGATGCTGCCGGATATTTCTCATAGCCGCTTTTTCTGGCAGGCCCACCTCGCAACGAGCGCCGCGGTCCTCGGTGATGCTGGAATCGGGGTGTTGGTCCTTATCTTTAAGCAGCCGAAGCGTCTGCTCCCCGACTCTGCGCGCGGGGGCAGAACGCACTTGCCGCAAAAGCGGGTAAGTGATTGGAGACGCGTTCAGTCCGTAACCGAGATCGCAACTCATCGCCCGTCACTAGTCTACCGATCCCTGGGGGGAGCCTTCGCCGCCCGAGATCTCGGAGGCAACGGCGGTTGCTTCCGCTGGTGGTTCCGGTGTGCCGACGGGCGTAGTACTGTCCGGGGAGGGCGGTTCAGCCGGAGCCGGACTCTCGGTGAAGTACTCTTTCAGTTCTTTCCCGGGCTTAAAGTAGGGGACTCGTTTTGCTGGTACATCCACTGGCTCGCCGGTTTTCGGATTGCGTCCCCTCCTCGGTCCCCGCTCCCGCGTGCGGAAGCTGCCAAAGCCGCGCAGCTCGACCTTCTCCCCTTTGTGAAGAGCGTCTACGATCGAGCCAAAGACCGTCTCTACTATTACTTCAGCGTCGCGTTTGTTCAACTCAGCGGCGCGCGCCACTTCTTCTACAAGCTCTGCCTTAGTCATCTGCCTCCTATACGCCGCAAACTTTCGGCGGACTGTGCGGACTTGGGTCTAACTTGACGCTGCTCTTCTTCGATGCCTGCGTTTTGCGTGGTTGTCAGCCGCGCCAAACACGCACAAGTATCTACAGCGAAAGGCCGGAAATCAAGTCCTAAGTACGATTTCGAGGCGTTGCCCGTTAGACTCGACTCGACGCTTCCGGCCTCGGCGCCATTGCCTGCCAGGGTCAGCGGTCAAACCCGTGTGTTTGACACCCCGTCTGGCCGGCCACTAGAATTCTCGTTCTCGTCTATTGTGAGCCGAGGCAGAAGACTCCGATTAGGATTCGCAACCTGATGAAAATTAGCACGGTGACAACCGACCGGGACGCCGAGACTGCCCTTCAAGTCCGGCCTTTCATTACCCGCGGCGTTAACAAGACTGTATTGCCTAACGGCCTCACCGTCCTTACGAAGGAACTGCACGATAAGCCCGTCGTGGCCTCGATCATGTGGTACCGCGTCGGCTCGCGAAATGAGGAGCTGGGCCAGACCGGCAAGTCACACTTCCTCGAGCACATGCTCTTCAAGGGTACCGACCGCCTTAAGAAGGGTGAGATCGACTTGATCACGCTCAAGTGCGGCGGCGCCAACAACGCCTTCACCTGGTTAGACTTCACCGCGTACTACTTCACTTTTGCCTCGGACCGTTGGGAAGTGGCGCTCGAGATCGAGGCGAACCGAATGCGCGACAATACGTTCGCTCAGGAAGAGTTCGAATCAGAAAAACAGGTGGTGCAGGAAGAACTACGAATCGGCCTCGATGGTCCCTGGGAGGCGCTCGAGAATGAAGTCTGGGCCACCGCGTTCCGGCAACACCCTTATCACTGGCCGACAGTCGGCTGGATCGAAGATCTTGAGATGGCAACTGCCGCCGATATGAAGGCCTACTACGACAAGTGGTATCACCCGCGCAATGCGACGCTGGTAATCGTTGGTGATTTTCATACCGGCCAGACTTTTAGGAGCGTCGAGCACCTGTTCGGCCCGATACCGGCGGGACCAGATCACAGGCCTCTTCACATCGTCGAGCCCAAGCAGCGCGGTCAAAAGCGCGTGATTGTGAAGAAAGAGACGCCAGTCGAGAGACTTCTAATGGGCTATCACGCTCCGGCCGTTGGCCATCCCGACTCATACGCTCTGCATGTAGCGGAGGAGATTCTGTCGACCGGCAAGTCGTCACGCCTCTACAAGAGGCTGGTTGATGGGGACCAGGCGGTCACGACTGTTAAGGCTAGCTACAATTCGCATATCGACCCGTCGCTGTTTTGCATTCAGGCTGAGTTGAAGCCGGGCTTTGAGCTTGCCCAGCTTGAGCGGGCCATCTTCGAAGAGATAGACCATCTCAAAACCGAACCCGTGTCACCAGCCGAACTGGCGAGGGCTATGCGCCAGATCGAGGCCGACCTGGTGCTAACCACAGAAGAGCCTTTGCAGCAGGCGATTCTGCTCGGCCAGTACGAGACAATCGCCTTTGACGAGCGCCTGCCTGAAGGCTCGCGTGGGTACGAGTATCTCAGCACTCTTCTCGACCGCATGCGAGCCGTCAAAGCCGAAGACGTAGCGAGAGCTGTGAGGGAATACCTGATTGAGGACAATCGCACGATTGGGCACCTCGTGAACACGGTCACGGGCGGGGGATCATTGGGGATCTCAAGCGACGGTCTGCCGGCGCGCGCCGGCCTCAATGGCTCGCACATCGAGTTGGCCGGTTCGATGCCTCCCGGCCCTGACGGAGCCGTCTTTCGCTCATTAAGCGGCGAGCTTTCCCTTCGCGCAGGGAATCGGGAGGGAGATCCGATCGAGCCTTCTTTGGAGACCTCCCTTATACGGCGCCTTCCCCAGGGAGGAGCCGCGGCACACGCCGCCAGGGTAAAGCTCGATGTTGAACGCGTCGAGCTGCCCAATGGACTGATCCTGCTGCTTTCGGAGAATCACACAACTCCGTCGGTCTCTATCAACGCCGTCGTGAAGGCCGGATCGCGATATGAATCAGACGAACAGGCCGGCCTGGCCTCGCTGACCGGCGAGTTGCTGGATGAGGGAACAAGGACACTAACGTCAGTGCAGATCGCCGAAGCAGTGGAGAACGTGGGTGCAAGACTTCGAACCTACGGCAGTTATGAGTCGAGCGGGTGCCATGCGGCATTTCTTTCACAGGACCTGTTGCTCGGGCTGGAGATCGTAGCCGACCTGTTGATGACCGCGGTGTTCCCGGAAGATAAGGTAACGGCACATACCGAGCGACGGGTCGCCCAGCTCAGGAGCCGGCTCGATGCGCCGCGAGTAAAGGCGTCAGACATCTTCAACGAGTTGGTGTTCAGGGGCCATCCACTTCATCGGCCGGCAGTCGGCTACGAAGCGACGGTAAGAGATTTAACCCGAGAATCCCTCGTGGAGTTTTATCGACGCTATTACGCTCCCAACAACGCAATGCTGGCGATCGTAGGAGACTTCAACCTGGCCGAGTTGAAGCGTCAGGTCGCGGACCTGTTCGGGCAGTGGCAAAGGGCCGAACTGCGGCTGCCGAAGATTCCCCGTCTAACGCGCCAGTCCGAAGAGATCGTGGAGTACGTCACCGCGCCCAAAGAGCAGGTCAACATCTACATGGGACATCTGGGCATCGAGCGAAGAAACCCCGACTACTATGCGCTGCTGGTTATGGACACGATCCTGGGATCGAGCCCGGGCTTCACGTCTCGTATTCCGCGAGTACTGCGCGATGAGGAGGGGCTCGCTTATTCAACCTACAGCAATATCACCTCAAGCGCCGGGCTCGATCCCGGTCGCTTCGTAGCCTACATAGGCACTTCACCGGAAAATCTGCAGCGAGCGCTTGCTGGTTTGCGAGGGGAGATCGTTCGCATCGTAAGAGAGCGGGTCAGTCTAGATGAGCTCGAAGTGGCAAAGGCTTATCTGACGGGCAACTTCGTGTTTGATTTTCAGACCAATGCCCAGGTAGCTGAGTTTCTGGTTGAAGCCGAGTTTTACGAATTGGGATTTGGATATCTTGAGCGCTACCCGGAGGCGATTGCGGCTGTAACAATTGACGACCTCACGCGCGTATCGCGCGAGTATCTCGACCCTGAGCACTTGACGACCGTGGTGGTGGGTCCGGTGGATGAGCGAGGCAATCTGCTGAGCAGAGGCTGATACAACCCGCCCACCCTCCTGACCATCGTTCTTACGATGCGGTGCTCTACCAACGTCAGATCCACGAGCAGGGGCGGCCACTGACGGCCGCCCCTACAGTCTTTTTCCGAAGGAGTCTTAATGGCGCATCAGAATTCACGTTGGGCGCGCGTATTGATGACAGCAGCGGCTGTGTTGACTGCAGTAGCTGTGTACGGAGGTAATCTGCCGCCGCTTCCATCCGGGGAAGCGACCTCGAGCATTACGGCGGTTGACCTCAAGAGGCATCTGAGCTTCCTTGCTTCCGACGAGCTGGGGGGGCGCTACACCCTCAGCCCCTCAAACCGCATCGCCGCACGCTACTTGGCCTCGCAGCTTGAATCGTATGGATACCGGGGCGCCGCCCGCGACGGTTCTTTCTTTCAGAAGGTGCCGCTGAGCTTTACCAGCGTCGATCTGGCCAAGAGCAAGGTTGTGCTTAACGCGGGCGGGCCGAAGCAGGAGTTCAAGTACGCGGACGACTTCAACGCCATGCCTGCGGCAAGTATGGACATCAGCGGCAATCTGGTCTTCGTGGCGTACGGGGTCTGTTCGCCGAACAACAAGTATGATGACTATGCCGGGCTCGACGTAAAGGGCAAGATCATCGTCGCCGTATCAGGCTTTCCTTCGTCGCTTGGCGGCGTAAAGCTCAATGACAGCGAAACGGGAACAGATGCCGCCGCAACGCACGGTGCAGTTGGAGCGATCATCATCACCGCGCCTCAGTACCTGCTTATGTGGGACCAGCTTAAGAATGCGGCGACCCGGGAGGAGCAGCTTGGTCTCCCACCGCATAAGAGTGCTGCGCACAGCGAGGCGTTTCCGGCAGTCAACGCCGGCCCTCGCTTGATCAAGGCTCTCGCCAGGCTGATGGGCAAGGAAGAGTCCTACTTGATGCAGGCGAATGGCAAGCCGCTTCAACCCTCGCCAATCGCGGTCGCCGCGGAGATTAAAGTCAGCGTTGGCGGGAAGAAAGCGCCGCCGGCCCAGAACGTCGCCGGCATCCTCGAAGGCTCGGACCTAAAGCTCAAAGACGAGTATGTGGTCTTCAGCGCGCACTATGACCATCTGCAGAGCGAGTCGAACGGAGAGGTCTATAACGGCGCGGACGACGATGGCTCCGGAACCGTATCGGTTCTGGAGATAGCCCAGGCCTTCGCCCTCGGCCCTCGGCCCCAGCGTTCCGTGCTGATCATCTTTCACACGGGCGAAGAGCTGGGGCTGTTTGGCTCAGAGTTCAATGCGGACTACGAGCCGGTCGTGCCTCTCAAGAAACTGGTCGTTGACTTCAACATCGATATGGTGGGCCGTAGCCGCCCCGAGGGAGACGATGACCCCCGCGATCGGATGCTCACTGACAAGAACTCGATCTACATAATCGGAGCAGACAAGCTCTCGACCGAGCTTCATCACATAAACGAGCAGACCAACGCGGAGACAGCGCGACTCAGGTTCGATTACACCTACAACCC
>JBGPFL010000305.1:0-6349 GCA_041483295.1 Blastocatellia bacterium
GACGTGTTGAGCGCGGTTACACGGGCTACATGGGAGAGCGAGCCGGCGGGGAATGAATCGACGATGCTGAAGTCGCTGCGGCGTGTAGCTCAGCGTGAGGCGCTGGATGCGATGATGATTCTGGGAGCGCATGCTCAGGCCACTCCCGAAGTGCGCGCGGTGACGCTGGATCAGTTGACGAAGCTGCGAGCCTGGCTTGCGAGTCGTCACGATTCTGAGGCGGTGGCGGAGGCCCACCTGCGGCAGGCCGAACGCGATCTCACGAAGTACCTGGAGAATCCTGCGGCTTATGCGCCGAAGTCTCCGGCATTGCCCCAGCCTCCGGGAGCGCCGCTTGGAATGAAGCCTCCGGGAGAATAGCCGAGGATGGGAAGTGTGGGAGAGTGGGAGAGTGGGAGAGTGGGAGAGTGGGAGAGTGGGAGAGTGGGAGAGTGGGAGAGTGGGACGTCCCGTTTTGTTTCTCGTTCATCGTTCCGAGTTTCGAATCGGTGACGCAGTCAAAGAGCCGGAACGAGAAACGAGGAACGAGAAACGAGTTGTAGGCACCCGGGACCGAAGTCACGACAACACAATGGGAGATCACGCATGAAACTGGTCAGAGTGAGCGCAGCGCTGGTAATGATTGCCTGCATACTGAGTGCGGCGCACCCGCGAGCTTCTGCGGACAGTCCTCGGAGGTTCAACACGGTTGAGGCGACCATTTCGAAGATTCACGAGGCTATTCGCTCAGGCGGCCTCACTTGTCGAGCTCTGGTCGAGAGATACCTCGAGCGCATCCGCGCATACGATCAGTCGACAAGGCTCAACGCGATCGTGATCGTCAACCCAGACGCGCTGGCCGAGGCCGACAGACTCGACCAGGAGTTCAAACGCACAGGCAGGCTTCGCCCGCTTCACGGGATACCTGTGATCGTCAAAGACAACTACGATACTAGGGACCTGCAAACGACTGGTGGCTCACTTGCGCTGAAGGGTTCAATACCGCCGGATGATGCCTATCAGGTGAAGAAACTCCGCGAGGCCGGCGCCATAGTTCTGGCAAAGTCCAACATGGCGGAGTGGGCCTTCAGTCCGCTCGTGACCGTGAGCTCAATCGCCGGCATAACGCGCAACCCTTACGACCTGGACCGCGTACCGGCAGGTTCAAGCGGCGGCACGGCGGCCTCAGTAGCCGCAAGTTTCGGCGCCGTCGGACTCGGAACCGACACCGGCAACTCAATCCGAGGTCCCTCCTCACACAATTGCCTTGTAGGAATTCGTCCCACGATGGGATTGACCAGTCGGGATGGAATCATTCCGCTCTACCTCCGCAACGACGTCGGCGGTCCTATGGCGCGAACAGTTGAAGACGCAGCGAGATTGTTGGAGGTGATCGCCGGCTACGATCCCGCAGACCCTATGACCAAAACCTCGGAGGGTAAGGTGCCGGCGAGTTACACCCAGTTCCTGAATAAGAACGGCCTTAAGGGTGCGCGGATCGGCGTGTTGAGACGATACATCGATACGCCGACCACCGATGCCCAGGTGAAGGCACTGACTGAAAAGGCAATTCAGGATCTGAAGGCGCTCGGAGCCGAGATAGTAGATCCGTTCATCATTCCGGACTACGACAAGCTGACTGAAAACATCTGGTGTAACACGTTCCAGTACGACGTGAACAACTATCTCGCGTCGCTCGGGAAGAACGCTCCGTACAAGACCATCGCTGAGATTCTGAAGTCGGGATTGTACTCGCCCTACATCGAGACCAGGCTCAAGCGGGCGCTCGAGGTAACTGTGCCGCCTGGTCAGATGGAGCCGCCCTGCCTGGATCTGTATCACGATTCGCGCAACATTGCCTTCCGGGATGCCATCCTGAAGGCGATGGAAAAGGACAAGCTGGACGCCATCATCTATCCGACCTGGAGCAACCCGCCCCGAAAAGTAGGGGACATGGAGAGCCCGGCCGGCGACAACAGCCAGTTCATCTCGCCGCAAACAGGCTTTCCGGCCATTACGGTTCCGATGGGATTCACCTATGGTTCATTGCCGGCAGGGTTGACGTTTGTGGGCCGCCTGTTCGCCGAGCCGGACTTGATCAAGCTCGGGTACGCGTACGAGCAGGGAACCAGACATCGCCGCGCTCCCGAGCGGTTCCCGGAGGTGAGTGAAACTTCCATGAAGTCCAGGACGTGAACTTTCTCCTTACCAGCCGAGCATCGTCTGTTTTATCATTCGCTCTTCCCGCCGCATCACTGAGTCGATGAGGAGCGAAGGCTTCTCCAGGCGCAGAAGATTGAAGGAGACTAAATGAGAAGAAGAGCGATTGTGACAATAGTCGGCCTGGCGTTGTTAGGCACCTTCGGGATGGCTAGTCCTGCAATTCCTGACACTGAAGTTGCGCCCAAAGCTGAAGATGACTTTCAACTGGTCAAGGTCGCGGACGGTGTCTTTGCTGCCATAGCCAGGTCCGGAGGACTCGCCTCAGGCAATGCCGGCTTTATCGTGGGTGATTCCGGCGTGCTGATTGTCGATACATTCTTTACTCCGGTTGCGGTCGAGGAACTCATTGGAGAGATCGGCAAGATAACTCAACAACCCATCAAGTACGCCGTCAACACTCACTACCATCTCGATCACACTGGCGGTAATCAAGTTCTCGCCGTGCGGAACGTGCCCATCATCGCCCACGACAACGTGGTAGGCTGGCAGACCACGAAGAACCGGCGCTTTCTCCCTCCGTCGGATGAACTCCAAAAGAGGCGAGCGGATGCCGCGAAGCAACTCAGCGAAACGCCCGAAGACCAGAAAGAGAAGCGCGGGCAGTTGGAGCGACAGTTGGCCCGGCTCGATGCGATGCTTTCGATCAAGCTGACGCCTCCCTCGCTGACATTCAACTCGGGCACGATGCATCTGTATCTGGGCAATCGTGAGGTCGTGCTGTTTACTCTGCCCGGCCATACTGGAGGGGACACGTTGGTCTTCGTGCCCGATGCCAACGTAATGTTCATGGGAGATATGGGTTGGTCAAAGACGCTTCCGAACCTGGTCGATGCAACCGTGAATGATTGGGTTCCCTCGCTCGACCAGATTCTCAGCCGGCACGGCAGCGCGAAGTTCATACCGGGCCACGGCGAGGTTGCGGGGGCAGCCGAGATGCGTGACTTCAGAGACTACCTCGACGACCTGCGGAGCCGAGTCAAGAAGGCAATTGCCGACGGCTTGACGATTGAACAGGCGAGGCAGCAGTTGAAGCTCCCCGATAGGTACAAGAGTTTCGCGTTTCAGAATTTTGCTCAGCCGAACGTTGACGATATGTATAAGGAGTTGAAGGGCACGAAGTAGGATTTCGAAATGCGAAATGCGAAATTTCTGTTGGAGGAATTGTCATGAAATCAGGACTATCACTGTTTGTTCTTACTCTCTTGCTTTCGACCTCTGTGGGGGCGCTGCCGCCGCACGCGCCTGGCGATCCGAAAATAACATCCGAAGAGCGGGCGACAGCCATCAAGCTGCTTAAGGACTCTGAGAAGGAGTTTCTCGGTCTAGTGCAGGGCCTGACCGACGAGCAGTGGAACTTCAAACCTGCGCCTTTCAAGTGGTCTGTTGGACAGACGGCTGAGCACATAGCGCTTGCCGAAGGGAGGTTGTTTGGCGTGGTGCAGCAAGCGCTGGCTTCGAAGCCAAACTCCGATTGGGAGACGAAGACGGCAGGAAAGGAAGTCGCCCTTGAGAAGATCCTGGCGGCGCGCACAGGAAGAGCCCAGGCGCCCGGAGCGATTCAACCGATCAACAAGCCGATGACGCGCGCCGAGATCATGGCGTTGTTCAAAGAGGGCCGGGCGCGCAGTCTGAAGTTCATCGAGACAACCGATGCATCGTTCAAGGAGCACACACTCGATAATCCGTTTCCAGTTTTCGGCACTTTGAACGCATACCAGTGGTTCCTGTACATTCCGCAGCACAATTCTCGGCACAACAAGCAGATTGTGGAGGTGAAGGCGAATCCAAATTTTCCGAAGTAAGTCTTATCCCTGGCCTGCCAGGGCGAGTAGCTGAGGGTCTCAGGGGGAGTACGAGAGCAGGTGGGAACGTACCGCGACTGACCACTCGGGCGCTCTCAGTTTCTTCAACATCTCGACCGCGTTAGTGTTTCCTGGGTCGAGCTTCAAGGACTTCTCGGAGAATGGAATCAAACAGACGAATTAACGGAGCAACGGCCAGCTTAGCCGCTGGCGACCCTCGAGCTTCATCGGCACCGGGAGTCCATACCATTGAGCTGGCGGAAGCCACCAACGACACAACGGGTTAGCACTAATTCGTGCTATTCGTGTCATTGGTGGCCTATTCTCACTCGACCACCATCGTGATTGTTGCCGTCCGCACGCGGCCCGAGTCATCTTTGCCCGTGAATGTTAGCTGGTGAGGCCCAGTCTCGGCGCCACCCTTGATCTTGAACTTCCATTTTGCCGTCGCGCCCGAGGTAATGATGGGCTCGGGTGACTTCGTGATGATCCCCACATCCGAAGCGTCAGGCGGGGTCACGGTCACGTCGCCGGTAAAGCCATTCATTCGCGTCAGGTTGACGGTTATTTTTGCTTTCGCTCCCCGTCCGGCTGTGACTGTGGGTTGGCTGAAGCCGAGCGCGAAGTCTGGCCCGCCTGCCTCCCCGGCCATGTAGCGGGCCAGCGCAAAGTCAACGCCCGTCCTGGCATCAACCTCTGAGTATCCAGCAGCCAGCACACGGCCGTCGGGTGCGACCGCGATCGCGTTGGCTTGATCATCGTGGCCGAAGAAATCAGTGACCACCCTGCCGCCCGAGCCGAACGCTGAATCGAGGATCCCATCAGAGCTGTATCGAACGAGAGCGAAGTTGTAGTCGCCAATCACTGACGATCCTGCTGCTACGATCTTTCCATCGGGCAGTATACCCACGGCGAACGCGACGTCGTTACTCAGCTCAATATCGGTAGTGGTCTTCCCAGATGTCCCAAACGACAGGTCGAGAATCCCATCCGCACTGCAGCGAGCTACGGCAAAGTCCCGCAGCACTGGATTCGGAGACGAGGATCCTCCAGCCGCCACGATGCGGCCGTCTGCCAGGAGCGCCACGGCGCGCGCCTGGAAGCCAGGATCCAGAATGCCTCCCGCGCCGAAAGAAGGGTCAATGCTGCCGTCCGCAGCGAAACGCATAAGCGAAGATGCGGCCGCCACGACGCGGCCGTTTGTCTGGAGTGCGATTGCAGTGATCGCTGCAGAGTCGAGGGTCACCCTTCCGCTCGAACCGAAGGATGGATCAAGACTTCCGTCTGAATTGTAGCGAGCCAGAGCCCCGCCACTGCCGCCGCTGCTCTTGCCGGCAAACCCCGCGGCGACTATGAGTCCATCCGGCTGAATCAGGATAGCCCGCGCCTGATCTAAACCGCCGGCGAAGTCGGTGACGACCTTGCCGCCCGAACCAAACGTTGTGTCGAGGCTCCCGTCCGGCTTGTAGCGTGTAATTGCGAAGTCGGATGACTGCTGGTCCGCACCGGTCTCAGTACTGCCGGCCACCAGGATCCCGCCATCGGGTTCGAACGCAACGCCATAGGCCTCGTCCCGATGGCCGAAGAAGTCGGTGGTGACCTTGCCGCCTGTTCCAAAGCTTGGGTCGAGGCTCCCATCCGGGTTGTAGCGAGCAAGAGCAAAATCGAAATCAGCATCAGTCTTGACGGTAAGCCCCGCGGCAACGGATTTCCCGTCCGGCTGCAAAGCGACGGCGCTCGCCATTTCGAGATTGATAAAGTGGGTGGTCACTTTGCCGCCGTTGCCGAAACTTGCATCAAGCTCGCCCGCCGCAGCCCCAACGCCGGTCGCGATGGTCGAAGCGACGAGCAGTACTGCAAGCGCGACTGTGAAAAAGACGCGGCTTTGAATCCACGCCCTGGCGCCGATCGGCTTTGGTCGAGTTACATGGAGCATCATGATCGCACTTCCTCCTGATAGTGAATATTCATATCACGTCAGTGGAGTGGGAGCATGTTTGGTGCCAGCGGCCGTATCACACCATACAATAACTTACCGGGGTGCGACTGTCGGTTAGTGGGTGAAAAATCACTGCGAATGTCTGTTTTGGATGGCGGTTTTGTAATGGACCGAAAAACAGACCACCCAGCCCTGAGTCGGATCACTGGTTCCGCAAGAGCCATCAAGTTATCGACCAACTCCGCAAGAGTCTAAGCTTATAGGGGTGATTTTGGCTCGCAGTGCATCTCGGGATACCTTGGGTACCTAATCATGAGGTGGTCTTCGCGCCTCGCTCTAAATCCTGCCAATCTTCACGTTGAATACCTGAAGCTCTGAACTCAAGACTCCCGGCTCAACATGCCGC
>JBGPFL010000306.1:0-6337 GCA_041483295.1 Blastocatellia bacterium
CATCGGCTCGCGCACAGGCTGGCGGTCCATGACGCCGGGAGCGATTCTTTCGAGCGCGAAGAACTTCCCGCCGGTCTCGATCGGCCCTCGTCCATCCAGCGGGCGGCCCAGCGGATCTACAACCCGGCCGATCAGCTCGTCGCCGACGGGCACAGACATGATCCGCTTCGTGCGCCGTACTTCGTCCCCGCCCTTGATCTTCTCGTAGTTCCCGAACAGCACCGCGCCGACCTTGTCTTCCTCGAGGTTGAGCGCGATGCCCGCGACCTCATGCGGCAGATCCAACAGTTCGCCTGCCATGACTCGCTCGAGGCCGTAGATCTCAGCGATGCCGTCGCCAGCCGAGATGATCTGCCCAACCTCGCTCACTTCGACCGCCGTGCTGTACCCTTCGATCTGCTGCCGAATGATCTTGCTTATCTCGTCTGCTCTGATTCCCGGCATCTCTTATCTCTCCCCGCGGAGCGCTGTTAATTCGAAACTCTCAGACAGTCCCCTCTTTTAGCCGCTGCCTTACTGTTTGAAGCTGCGTTCGTATCGAGCCGTCGTAGACAACCGACTCGATGCGAGTCACCGCGCCGCCGATGAGCGCGGGGTCGGTCTTGAACTGAACCTGGACCTGTTTGCCGACAAGCTCCTGGAGCTTGCGGGTGAGCATGTCCTGCGCGTCCTGGCTGGCCGGGGCGGCAGTCGTAACTTCGGCCAGGGCGATGCCTCTGCGTCTGTTTATCGCGCGGCGGAACTGCTCGTGAACTTCGGTGAGGTCGTGCAGGCGGTAGTGGCTCAGCATCGTGCGAAGCAGATTGGCGATCATGGCGCTGACGCCGGTTCGTTCGATGATGGCGTCCAGCACGCTGCGCTTCTGCTCCTGCGAGACGACCGGACTCGCAAAGACATCGTGAAGCTCGCGGCTGTCGCGGATCATCTGAGCAAACGCGCCCACTTCGGCGTCCATCTGTTCGACTTGATTGTGCGCGATGGCCACATCCGCGAGAGCTTCCGCGTAGCGGCGCGCGATGGCGACGATGCTCATCTCTTCACCTCGCCCAGTTCCTCCGTGTATCTGGTCAGCATCCGGGAAGCGTCTTCCGGGCGAATCTCCTTGCGGATTATCGCCTCAGCCATCTGAACAGCCTGGTCGGCCACGAATGCGCGAAGCTCACTCCGGGCAGACTTCATTGCGCCCTCGATCTCGCGATGCGCCGATTGCCGAATTTTCTCGCCGTCAGCGGCTGCCGCCTGGTGGATTCGCTCAGCTTCGCGTGCGGCTTCCTGCTCGGCCTCGAGGCGAATCTCGGCCAGTTCCAGATCGAGGCGCCCCAGACGCGCTTCGACCTCAGCCAGTTGTTTGAGCGCGTCCTCTTTGTCGCGTTTCGCCTGCTCGAGCTCTTTCACTATCGAGGCTCCCCGGTTATCGAAGACCTTCCCGATGCCGATCTTGTTGCGGAGGATGTAGACGAGGATGAGAGCGAATACAACAATATTTATCACCCTCCACAGGTCCGGGTTCGATAACAGTCCGACAGGCTCTGCCTGGCTCTGAAGCAACAGCGCCAGGAATGTGAACGTTTGGATCGTCAATCGCCTCCACCTCCCACAGTGCGACCCAGCACGGTGCGCGAGATTCGCTCCGCGATCTGGCGTGATTCAGCTTCGAGGGAGGCGCGCGCCGAAGCAGCCTGGCCGGCGATCTCAGATTTGGCGAGGTCTATCTCCTCGGCCGCTTTCTGCTTGGCTTCATCGATCAGGCGTTTCCGCTCTTCTAGTGCGGCTGCGCGCTCCTGTTCAAGCCGGCGGTAACTGTCACCGCGGGCCTGGCGAATCGAAGCTTCATAAGAGGCAAGCTCGGTTTGATAGCGACGAGCAGCGGCGCGCGCTTCATTGGTTGCGCCTTCGGTCAACGCTTCTCGCTCGTCTAGGACTCGGCCGATTGGCCTGAACAGTATCCGGTTCAGAACAAAGACGAAGATGATGAAAAGGACGAATACGAGGAAGAGCGAAGCGTTCGGCTGAATGATATTTTCCTCGCCCCCAGCCAGGGCGAGCGCTGTCACCCCGAACAAAATATAGACTCTCCTATCAAGGATTTGACCTCCAGTTCAAGCCTCGAAAACTAACACACGGCTGAAAAAGGTGTCAATCCAATGATAACCAGAGAATCGGCGGTGTAAATACCCGCCAGTGTATTATCGTTCCGCTGCGGCGGTAGATAACACTCGAGCAAGGCTGACCCTGATAGCCGCATCCCATCGTGCTATAATCACCCCGCCTGTACGGTTGTTCCCCGAGCACTTTCCGGAGGTCGGAAGCAAAATGAGTTTGCCGCGCTCCTACACTCCCTATTCCGTGGAAGAGTATCTTGCGCTCGAGCGAGAGTCTGAGGATCGGCATGAGTACCTCGACGGTGAGATTCACGCGATGGCAGGCGAAAGCCCGGAGCACGGTTCCATCTGCACCAACATCAGCGGGCAGCTTTACAGTCAGTTGAGGGGGAAAGACTGCCAGGTCTTTTCCAAAGACACGAAGGTGGAAAGCGGACCGACGCCTCAAACCAGCCACGCCACGAGAGGATCATATTCTTACCCCGATCTGGTGGTTGTTTGTGGGGAGCTCAAGTTTCGCGACGATCATCGTGATGTGCTCGTGAATCCAACCGTCATCATCGAAGTCTTATCACCCACCACTGAAGCCTTTGATCGCGGAGAGAAGTGGATACGTTATCAGACCTGGCTTCTGACTCTGTCCGACTACCTCCTGGTCTCGCAGTCAAAACGACAGATTGAACATTTTCACCGACGCGGCGGTACGGAATGGCGTTACTCTTTGGTTCACGGGATCGAAGGAAGTCTCAGTCTCGATTCCATTGGCTGTAAGCTTCAACTGGCCGACGTCTACGATCGCATCGTCTTCGGAATGGACACGCCTCAGATCCCGAGCGAAGAGTGAAACTCCCGTTTGAACGCCGAGTTGCCTGCGTTCCCTTGAAAACGAGTACCGAACGCATGGATCTTCGAGGCGCGCATGAACGACACCCATATGCGGTACGGTCGGTCTGCGTGTCGCAGCGTAGTCGCTGGTGGCAGTGAGTTCACGGTGGTTGAGCAGCCTGCCTGCGCCGGTGCTTGAGAACTCCTCCCGTCTTGAGTATTCTATGCACATGTTTAGTGAAGCAGTACTAGCGGAAGGGCGACCACTTATTCTTCATCTCGGCCAGGTGTTGCGGGAGATGAGCGACCGCGAGTTCTTTGAGGTGTGCCAGATGAACAAGGACTGGCAGTTCGAACGCACGAGCGAGGGAGACCTGATAGTTATGCCACCGACCGGCGGGGAGACTGGGAAACGCAACTTCCAATTGATCGGGCTATTCAGTACGTGGGTTGACAAGGATGGCAGCGGAATAGGCTTTGACTCGTCAACAGGATTCACTCTCCCAAACGGAGCGAAGCGGTCTCCCGATCTTGCCTGGGTTCGGCGTTCTCGATGGGAAGCTCTCACTGATGATGAGAAAGAAGAGTTTCCTCCACTGTGCCCGGATTTCGTTATAGAACTGCGATCTCGAAGCGATGCCCTGGAAAGACTGCAATCGAAGATGGAGGAGTACATCGAAAACGGCGCACAACTGGGCTGGCTCATCGATCCCCGAGAGAAGAGAGTCTACGTCTATTGCCCTGGTGAGGAAGTGATTTGCCTTGAGAGCCCCGAGTCTATTTCGGGCGATCCGCTCCTGCCGGGTTTTGAGTTGAATCTGCGGCAACTCTGGACATGAATGTCCCGAGCCACTCGTGGTGTGTTTCCTCTGACCCAGTGGCAGGCGCAGCTACGCGCCTGTTTTGCTTTTTCCTGTTGGCCCTCTAAAATCTCGTTAGAACGAAACAGAAACTAAGGTTACAGTTCGAGGCTCAATCCCGGATCCGGAGGCCTGAGTGGGAAGCGTCTATGACGAATTCGAGGAGTTGCTTGGCGCCTGGCAACGCCGATACGCGGGGCGGCCGCAACGCGAGATCATTCGTCTTCTTCTGCTCGCGCTCGAACGAGAGGAGATGGTCTCGATCGGATACAGGGAGGACTTGATTCTACGGCGACTGAAGAGCATGCCGATCGCCGACGACGTTCGCGAGATTATTCGTCACGCGCTCATCTGGGTCTGGAAGGATGAGCAGATGCACGCGATTTACATTCGCGGCGCGATCTTCAAACTCGGCAGTCCCCGGCTTCGGAGGATTGCGTTCATGAGACAAGTCGCCGGCGCCACCGGCGGGTGGGCTGCTTCAGTTCGCCAGCACGTCCCCTGGCGAGACGGACCAATCTCACGCACGCTGGCGACCGCCCTGACCTGGTCCGGCTTCGCGCTCAGACAGGTCCCCAAAGACGTGTTGGAGCATCTCGACTATCGCCCCTTTCGAGAGTACTGCACGTTCAACGTCGATGCCGAAGAGACGGCCTGGCTCTGCTTCAAGCGGCTGGTCGAACTCGTGACAGACCCGGTCAAGGCTGACGACTTTCGCCGAACTCAAGAAGACGAAGACCGGCACCGGCGTGTGTTTGAGATCCTGGCCGCCGCGATCGATGAACGCGATTGCCTCGTGGCCACAGAGACTGCCGACACCCTTGCTCAAGAGATCGGCGCCGTTGGACAGGTCTTCCTGCCGCGCGCCCGCCGCGGAGGCGGGGGTGCCTACAATCCTCTTGGCAGTGGAGGCCCCGTCTGGGTGCTGCACGGCAAATCATCTCAGGAAAAGCTACCGCTATTTCATAGTCTGCTTGAGGAGGCCGGACTCAAAGAGCGGATTGAAGAACGCGCCCGCTCCCTGTCCAAACCCCTGGCCGAGTTGCGTCTGGCAATCAAGCCCACCTTCATGCTCGGCTATCATCACAAAGATAAGTCAGCCATTACCGACCCCGCCCTGGTAGAAGAGCTTGCGGGCTTCCTGCGAGGACTCGGGTGCTCGGATGTCGCTGTGGTTGAAGCCCGCAACATTTACGATAAGTTCTATAAGAACCGCGCCGTGCACGACGTAGCGCGTTACTTCGACATCAGCTCACCCAGTTTTCGCCTGGTGGATAGCTCCGATGAGCAAGTACCGCACGACTACCTCCGGGGACTCGGCCAGTACGCAGTAGGAAGAACATGGAAGGAGGCGGACTTCCGCATATCGTTCCCCAAAATGCGCAGCCATCCGGTTGAGATGGTCTATCTCACGGTCGGGAATCTTGAAGGGCTCGGAGCGCGCTGCGAAGAGTTTCTGTTCGTCGAGCGCCAGGCACATCGTGAGACGGCCAACATGATGCTGATAGATGAATTCCCTCCTCACTTCGCAATCATCGACGCCCACGATCTTGCAGCGGACGGACTGCTTGGCGTTATGGGTTGCCCCCATCCGAAATCACCGCATCGGTTCTATGCGGGCGTCGATGCGATCTCAGTCGATATGGTCGCGGCGCGCCACATGGGCGTCGGCAATCCCCGAGACTCACAGCACTTGAATGCAGCCTGCCACTGGTTCGGCGATCCCTCCGCCAACATTCAGGTCATCGGCGCGGACGAGCCGGTAGAAGGATGGCGCGGCCCCTATCACAGCGAATGGTCCGCGCTCCTGAGCCTTCTCGCCTATCCGGTTTATCAGTACGCGAGCAATCGCGGCGCTCTATTTGTTCCCGAGATGGACGGAGAGGCCTTTCCCCCGATCTCTCCTGAAAAGTGGTTTTTGCGAGCGCGGCGCAAATCTCTTCAGGCGTTGCTGGGACTCAGGCATAAGAGATGACGCGGAGCATCGTGATTGTGGGAGCCGGTATGGGAGGTCTCACCGCCTCGCTCCGTTTGGCGCAGCGCGGCTTCCGCGTGCTGGTGATCGAGGCGCGTGGCCAGCCCGGCGGACTCGCGTCGGCAATCGAACTGGAAGGCTTCACTTTCGATGCCGGTCCTTACATTCTGCTCGACCGCAACGGCCTCGAATGGGCCTTTCGATCTCTCGGCCTCGAACTCTCAAACCTCGTCTCGCTCAGGCGGATCGAAGACATTTACGAGGTGTCATCGCGGGACGGGGCCACTGTCCGTTTCTATTTTGATCTGGAACGAACTGCCGCAGGTTTTGAGAGCCAGTGGCCTGGAAGCGGCCGGCGTTACATCGAGTTCGTCACCTCTTGTAAGAAAAAGTATGATCGCCTTCAACGACTGCTTTACAGCTCACCGGCGGGACCGTTGGATCTGCTTCGGGGTCGCGCCTGGACTTCCATCCCATTTCTGCTCAGCTCGCTAGGCGGGGTACTTTCGAGGACAGGCCTTCCAGCCGGGGTGATTGATGCGATTGGGGTGTGGACGCACGTTGCCGGGCAGCAG
>JBGPFL010000307.1:0-6323 GCA_041483295.1 Blastocatellia bacterium
AAGTTAGTGCTCGAGAGCTGGAACTCCTGAACCACTTCCTGAGAAAAGTTCTGGCCGGTGCCGCCCTCCACCGGATTGCGGATATTTCCACCGTCCACGGTAATGGCCGTGTGAGATGCGGGACCACCCAGGACGGAGACATTAAACTGCGCGTTGAACTGGGCGGGATTCCCAGGAGCTACCGTCACGCCCGGTTCCAATTGGGCCAGGTTCAAGAAGCTGCGGCCGTTCAGCGGGAGGTTCTCGATCTGTTGCCGTGTTACCACGCCCTGAACCGTGTGTGACTCGAGGTTGATGGTCGTACCTTCCGCTTGTACGTCGACAACTTCCTTTGCGGTGCCGACCTGCATCCCGATGCTGGCGCTCGTTGTCGCGCCTGTGGCAACTTCGATGGAGCGAACGTTGGTAGCGAACCCCAACATTTCGACGCGAACCTCGTATGTGCCTGGCGGCAGTGACGGGGCAGAGAATGCTCCATTCTCTCCCGTTTGGATGACACGGGAGGCGCCCGTGTTTTTGTTTGTCACTGTTATTGTAGCGTTCTGAATGACGGCACCATTGGGGTCGCTGACGGTGCCTACGATCGTTCCGGTTGGGACCTGCGCGCCGACTGGCACCGCAAGCATGACAAGAGTAAGCAAAAGCAGATGACTGATGGTCCGTTGCATGGTTACCTCCAAATGGTGATTCTTACGATAGGAAATAACACAGGCGGCGCAATAGAGCAACGCTTTGGATGCATGGGGATACATGAGAACGTCGCCGCCATCGTAAGCTGGCGCAAAAACAACCCTTGACCACCCAGTCAATCGGAACTAACTGACCGGTCGGTCGGTTGAATTAGCCGGGTGGCATATTATCGCCGGTGGCCCGCGTTGTCAATAGGCAGAGCTCGGACTCGGGACGCTGGGAAATAACCTGACTGCCGACAGTCAGAGAGCGGTGTTCACGGCGGCAACGTGAGATGGCTCACAACATCGGTATGAGATTCTTAACAGCGGAGCTGCATGGGGGATGATTGTGGTCACGATCACCGAATCGCCTGGTGAGCGCGTCCTGATTGTGAATCATAAGGCGGTATGGGAAGATAGCGGCCGGGGTAGAATCCAGATCTCCAGTGAGGCGGGAAGCCAGAGGGAGGATCTCGTGCGCACACACAATAGAACTCTTGCGTTGATCGTCACTGCCCTGGGCTTGACGCTATTCTCGCTGGCCCAGCGCGGGGAATCGCGAAGTGCTCAGGCGGATATTGAAGCTCGGGCGGATCTGGCCGGCCTCACCGTTGAAGGGCCGCCCTGGGATACCGTCGCAACGTTTTCGATCCTCGGCTTCGATCCAGGCACCGGCGAGGTCGGTGGGGCCGTGCAATCGCGCGTATTCTCTGTTGGCAACGGCGTACTTTGGGCTCAAGCAGGCGTAGGAGCGGTAGCGACTCAAGCCATTGTGGACGTCAGCTATGGCCCTCAGGCACTGGCGCTACTCGGCAAGGGCGTTGCTCCCAAAGACATCCTCAGACAGATATGGGAGGCCGATCCCGATCCGCGGCCACAGGACTGGAGCAAACAAGGCCGCCAATTCGCCGTCATCAACTCAGCGGGAGATGTTGCCGCATTTACGGGCTCGAAAGCTACGGCCTGGGCGGGCCATAAGCTTGGCAAGTACTGCTCTGCTCAGGGCAACATTCTGGCGAGTCAGGAGGTAGTCGACAAGATGGTCGAGGCCTTCGAGAACACGCAGGGACATCTATCGCTTCGGCTGTTAGCGGCCTTGGAAGGAGGGCAGACAGCCGGGGGCGATAAGCGTGGGATGCAGTCGGCCGCCATGCTTATTGTCAAGAAGAATGGCGGCGTGTGGCTGCACAACGATGTAGTTCTGAGACTACAGGTTGACGATAACCCGGAGCCGATTAAAGAACTGCGGCGACTGGTTGAAAAGGCAGCTCAGCAGCGCAATCGCTAGGGAGAAGGTGCTCAAAGCTCTGAGAGAGCACAGTTGATGCGACAGTCCCCCCTGCCTCACCTCGCCATCAATGCCTCGTTGATAGCTGCCGTCTGATCCGCAGAGTCCACGAACAGGTTCTCTACGGGCAGTCGCTGCCGACGGAACCCGCAAGTTAGGAAGAGCGAAGCTGTCGAACTGCGGCGTGACCCAGGCTTTCCGTCCAGCGAGCAACTTACTTCTTCTTCTCCGCGTTCCACAGAGCGCGAGCCAGCGGGCGGCCACAAAAGGGACAGAAGTTCAGCGCGAGATAGTTCACTCGCGACGAATCTGGATCTGCAGACCTCAAAAAGTATTCGCTGTCGATGTCGTTGTAGGTTCGGCCGTCCTGGATCATGTACCGTTCGGTGTGGATAATCATCTCTCGATCCATGGCATTGGACATCTCATCGCAGCACACGACCATAATCTGCAGCCCCTTAGACAAACTCGAGTCTGTGATATCTACGAGCGAATTGCAATCTATATCCCGGCATCAACCCTCTCTTCGAGTAGCAATGACAAGCGAGCCTGGAACTTGCACGACGCTAACGGAGTCTAATCCTCTATAGAGCGTCAGACGGGTGAATTCAAGGAGTCGTTCCATGCTTTACTTCCACCTGCCACTGGCATGTCCCGTTACTCTTTCAGATTTCGGTCGTGCCGTCTGCATCATAACACCCTGGCCTGACCAGGCACCCGACCTAACCGAAGTATCGTACGCCGACGCGCTGACCAGCGCAGACTTCGCCGAAGCTCTGACTTTCATCGCACTGGCAGCGATTCTCGTGTACTGCGGACTCCGGGTGGTTGCGCGTGGTTTGAGGCTCCGTCGCGCTCGTCGGGACTCCGTACTCTTGTTCGCGCGGATCGCCGACGCACTCTATCTCAATAATCGGGCTGAGGCGTTCTGTCTGCTTTCGAGTTCGTCGGAGATCCCTCTCGCTCGAGTTGTGTGTGCCGGTCTTGATGCTGCTCGCGTTGGAAAGCAGATGGAGTGTTCTGACGGCGGCGTGTCGTGGGCTCGGAATCTCGCGACATACATAGAAACTGTCGAATGGCGGCGCGGGCTATGGGAGTTGAACGTGGCTGCCTGTATAGCCCCAGTCATAGCGATGCTCTTCTGCTGCTACGTTATTGACCGGATAGTCTCGGGATCCGTTCCGACCGTAGATGGCTTAGCGCAGGCGCTGGAAGCGTTGGCCTTCAGCGTGTGCGTAGCGGCCGCCGCGTTCTCCATGTACCTGTGGCTGTCGTCCGCTGCGGATGAACTCTGTCAATCTCTTGATCGTTTTTCGACTGGAATCGTTGAGCGACTCCTCAACCCTGTCAGTAGATCAGCCACCGCCGACTGGCTGCCGCAGGCGTCCCACGCCAGAACAATGCCCCTTGCTGCGCGTCGAACCCGACCGCTCGTCGATCGGTCACCATTCGTCTTGCTGCAACTTAGTGATTGAGTGCTATATTGAGGTGGAGCAAAACCAGATGGCACGACTGCGCGACACCGACCTGTGGCTCAAGACTTACCGTGTGCGCAACGATGCCAGATTCACCTACAGCCTTTCGGTCAACGATTCGCTCATCCCGCTCACCAGGCTCGATCCAGAGGACACGAAGGCGCTGATGCAGCGATTCGCGTCGTTCAAAGCAGACCCGCTCAATCCACGCCGCTTCGGCGTTCCGCCCGAATCAACGTGCAGCGGCTGCTCGCACGCTGGGCGGAATAGAACGCGTCGGTAGTTCTGCTGTCCGGCGAGCGCTTCCGAGGATAGTGAGCGCCGGCGCGAGGTCCTCGCTTGCAGCGACCCCGATGGTGATGAGGTAGGCCCTGCCTTTGGCGGAAGCCTTCAGCGGTTGCGGCAGCTTGTATACCGTCCGATGAGTCTCGCTCTTGACGCGGTCGTCATTGAACGCATAAGCCGAGAACTCCGCCTCGGTAAGATCGCGGTCTTTAGGTAGCGTGACCGTGAAAGTCCGCGAAATCAAGTCCTATCCGCCTCTCTCAAAAGAAGTGAGACTCCGGTACACCGAACCATCGACACCGACAAAAGCGTCACCGTTATCGACTTGGAAATGGTAGAGGGGCTGAAGTGGGCTGGCACTCTCGCGGCTCGGCCGCCATACCAGTTGGGGCTCGGCGATGATCGGTTGACCCAGCCACGCGGAGAGAACCTGGCGAGCCTCTTCTGGAGTCATAACCAGGCGTGGCAACGGTGTAGGCATCACCGCCGCCGAAGACATTGCCCCGCTGCCGGCATCGACCTGGACCACAAGCAGGATCCCCGTCTTGTCCTCCCATGGCACCAGGTAGTAGTACGTCTCGGGGATATCGAGTCGCCTTACGAGCAGAGGCACGCCAGGGCTGCCTGCTGTGGCCGGAGTGTCACGGAGAGGAGCACGGCTCAAGCTTCGCCTCGCCTCCTCCACCGCCTCCATTGGATCAATCAACATACCGCGAATCTTATCAGGCGCCGCGTCCGGTCGTCAGGTGTGTGAACACAGCCCCGTCGATCCTCACGTAGAGCGAGTGGCCGCCAACCACCACGTGATAGAACGGCAGGTGCGGTGACCAAGATTCGCGGCAAGGCTTCCAGACAAGCACGGGAGGTATGCAGTACGTGCCCGGATAGACCTTGAACCGTCCGCGTTCATCGGGGATGTCATAGGTCCTGCCATCGATAAGGGTCGAAAGCGCCTCGTACCCTCGTTTCTTCGAACTGCTCCCGACCATCCAGTCGTGAGCCGGCGCTGCAAGGACCCGCAAACTCTTGAAGACACCGAAGCGAGCATCGACGTCTATGAGACCCGAGATGCGACCGCCCCGCTGCCAGGGCACCAGGTAATAGAAATCGGCGGGCCGGTCAAGCCGTTGCACCAGCAGAGGCTCGCCTAATGTTCCAGTTCGAAGGGCCCAGCCCCCGAGCTTGCTTTCACTCAGACCGTATTCGCTGAGACCGTCCATGGCGAACTTGCCGATCTGCTTTGCCGCAAGGAGTTGTTTTCCGTCCGCGCGTAATTGCACTGTACGCCGCCTCGGCAGACCAAAGATAGGTGGCTCCGGGTCGCATACGCTAATCCACTGGGTCGCACCGCCGGGATCGTCGTAGGCGCAGCCGTCGAAGCGGTTCGTCTGCCACTCAGCGTAAGTTACAAACTCGTTGGCGATGCCATGCGCCCCGCCTGAACCACAGGTGTCGGAGCCATCGTGGGACGAAATGGAGGAATCCCAAACCGGATTGTTGAGCCAGAAGCCTTCCACCGTGTAGGGGCCGCTGGTCGGATCGACGTCGGTTTGTATGCCTCGGACAACATTCCAGTGCGCGCAATTGTAAACCAGGATCGCCGGTGACACCTTGTAGTGGTATAGAGTGAAGGCCACGTCCCTAGTTCCTTCTGCTTCGGTCAGTCGCTTGTGCACTACGAAGAAATTGGGCAGGAACGACGCCGGCCGGCGATCATTCAGCGTGTAGCATAGACCGTATGGGTCAGTGTACCAGCTTGGTTGAGCATTGTGATTGTGATTTGAGTTGTAGAGATCGTCCTGATCGAGACTGCTGTAGGGCACACCAATCTCCGCGAGTATCATCATGGCGCATGCGCCGCCACAATAGTACGAGGTGTCCTGTGTGTGGTAGCGGTCGCCGGTGTTAAACGTCCAAGTCATCAAAAACCCTCCTTTCTGCTGCAGCTAATAATCCAATGTCGTTGGTTGATGTGCGGGTTCTAGCCTCAGGTCTCCCGAATAATCACGCACTTGATTCCCATGACGCCTCATAGCCTCAGCTTCGCAGAATCAGATGACTACGGGCTGACGACGTGCCCTGAGCTTCTGATGGGAGACAGCACTGCCAAGTCACACCTCTCACGGACACATGAAGGTTTCGATACATCTCGAGGTCACCCCGTACGGGAACCTTACCATAACCTGTTTCAGCTTCCTCTAACTATCAACGAACGGCGCGGCCATAGCAAGACCTCGGCACCTTGCGGCGGGAGTGGTCGAATTCCGTTCGACGGCCTCGACAGCCCGGCGACGACCCTGATCGGTAGCGTGGGAATATCTCCGGGTTGTACGGATGTCTGCGTGACCCATGACTTCGGCGATCGCGGTCATTTCCACGCCGCCATCCGCAGCCCGGGTTCCAAAGGTGTGCCGAAGATCGTGAAAGCGAAAGTTCTTGATACCGGCCTCCGCCAAAGCCGTGTTGAACGACTTCCTGATGTAAGTGATACGGCTTCCATTTTTCCTGGGACTCGGAAACAGAAACTCGCTCTGTGAGGTTTCCCTTAAGTTCAGAAGGACTGCTTTCACCGTCGCGTTCATCGGAACTGGCCGATCGTGACCG
>JBGPFL010000308.1:0-6312 GCA_041483295.1 Blastocatellia bacterium
CCTATGGGAACCACTGAGCACGACTACCACCGACGGATCGACCTTTCCCACCACCTTCCGCCTGAGCGCCATCGCGGTAGCGCGCTCCGATAGCTCAGTGTTGATGGCGTCGAGGGGAAACGTCGTCTATCGCTCTACGAATGGTGGGGTAACCTGGGCCGGCCTCAGCAGCGGCCTGCCCACCAACACCGGGATTAACAACCTGGAGATCGATCCCAATCAACCGAACATCGCATATGCGGCTATGGCTGGAAACATCGGCCAGCGAGTCTATCGGACAACGGATGGTGGTGCGACCTGGCAGCCTCGGAGCACCGGACTTCCGGGATTCTCCGCTCAGGTTGTAAGGGTGGATCCGACCGATAGCAGCGTCCTGTTCTGCGGCACCGACGTCGGTGTCTATCGCTCCACAGACCAGGGCGTTTCGTGGTTACCTTTCGGAACGGGGCTACCGAATTCATCGGTGCACGACCTGAGAATCCTGGAAGATGGTTCGGCGGTTAGAGTCGCAACTCACGGCCGCGGGATATGGGAACTGGAGGTTCCTCCTACCGGCAACACTCCGCCGTCGGTGTCCGTGACGAACCCGGCCGCCATCCAAACGATTGTCAGCGGCAGCGGCCTTGAATTCACCGGCAGAGTTTCCGATCCGGACCTGGGAGATTCGATCTCGGCATCGTGGATATTCCCCGACACGTGGGAGAAGGTTCCTGCACCGATTGGAGTCGGGACCGTTTCTCATGTTTTCAATATGGCTGGCATCTTCCCGGTGACCCTCACAGCCAGGGACAGCCACGGAGCGATTGGATCCTCCGCGATCACAATCAGGGTGACCGATCCGGATGATGACTGTTCAACTCCGCTGGTGATCCCTGGCGCCGGCCCATTTCCGTTCACCGCTGCGCTCAACAACGAAACTGCAGAAACGCAAAACACGGATCCAGGCCCGCCCTGCACACCGAACTTTGGACGCAACCGGACTGTCTGGCTCGAGTTCACTCCCGCGACTTCCGGGACCTATCAGATCACTACCTGCGGCACTTCTGTTGACACAGTTCTATCGGTTTGGACCGGGTCCCGGTGCGGGCCCTATACCGCCGTCGCCAACGCTTGCAACGACGATGCGGCGTCCGAGTCGACTTGCGCCGGATCGCTGGGCTCGGATCTCACCTTCCCGATCGCGGCGGGGCAGACGGTCCGCATTCAGGCGAGTGGTATCAGAGCGATCGACGCGGGATCCTTTGTGCTCACGGTCGGGAGGATTCTGCCGAAGATAGTTAGCGTGTCGATCAGCGGCAAGAATCTCCTCGTCACGGGAACCGGGTTCGACGACGGTGCAACGATATTCGTCGACGACGAGCGGAAGAAGACCAGACCCGACGAGTTGACTCCGGCCACTGCGTTGGTCGGCAAGAAGGCGGGCAAGACAATAACGCGGGGCCAGACCGTCAGGGTTCAGGTGCGCAATTCCGATGGCTCGCTGTCGAACGAATTTGCGTTCACCCGTCCGTTGGGATAAGGGTCAGCCACGAATCACACGAATTCCACGAATTTCGCACGAATTGTTTGTGGTCATTCGTGTCATTCGTGTGATTCGTGGCGGCTCCTTTCTTATCAGGCTCAAAACCGAGAATCAGAATCCCGATATCGGACATGCAGAGAGACCCCTTACCGTTCGAACTCGCCTAAGTAGTTCGTTCAGCGACGTCTCGCCTCCGCGACGGTTGGCACGGCACTTTCTAAGAACGGCTCGGATTCATGCGCACCGAGCGAGTAAGCGTACGCGTTCAACACGCGTAAGTGACCACGAACTACAGCGATAGACGACACCCAAGGAAAGGGACAGAACATTATGGACAATCTGCTAAAGGACGTGCGCTACGGCATACGGCACCTGCTTAAGAATCGAGGCTTCACGGCGGTCGCAGTAACAGCACTGGCACTTGGCATCGGCGCCAACACCGCGATCTTTAGCGTAGTTAACGCAGTGCTGCTCCGCTCGCTTCCCTACCCCAGCGCTGAGCGACTGGTCACCATACGTTCAAATCAATCGCTGCTCGACTTCGTCGACATAGAAGCTCAGAGTCAATCGTTCGAACAGGCCGGCGCTTTCGCACTTCAAGCCTTCGACTATAGCGGAGGAAGCGAGCCGGTTCAGGTTCAGGCCGCGCTCATCGACGCGGGCTTGTTTGAAGTGCTGGGTGCGCAGACCGAAATGGGGCGAACCCTCCCGCGTGAAGAAGATCGCTTCGGCGGCGAGAGAGTTGTCGTGGTGGGCCGGGGATTCTGGCAGCGACACCTGGACGGGAGCGCCGACGTACTCGGCAAGACCATTCCACTCAGCGGGAACAACTACACCGTCATCGGGGTGCTGGCCTCCACTTTCACCATGCCAATGCGCAAAGGTGCAAGCGCCGATCAGACAGAGCCGGATGTATTCGTGTCGCTGCGAGTCGGTAATCCGGTTGCAGCCTCGTTTCGCGGAGTCCACTTTCTGCGCACATTCTGGCGGCTGAAGTCCGACGTGACGGTCGCCCAAGCGCAATCTGAAATGGAAGTGATCGATCAGCGGCTCGCCGAGCAGTACCCGGAGGAGAACAAAGGCCGGCGCAGAGTGCTCGTGCCGCTGAAGGAAAACCTGGTGGGTGACACTCGTCCCGCTTTGCTGCTGTTGTTTGCAGCGGTCGGCCTGGTCCTGCTGATCGCCTGCGCGAACTTCGCGAACCTGCTGCTCGCGCAAGCCGCTTCTCGACATCGCGAGATCGCGGTCCGTTCGGCGCTTGGAGCAGGGCGCGCGCGACTGGTGAGGCAGATGCTGACGGAAAGCGTGCTGGTGGCGATCATGGGTGGAGCGGCCGGAATGGTGCTCGCACTGTGGGCGATCAATCTGCTGATAGCCCTCAAGCCGGAGAACCTTCCGCGTCTCTCCGGCGTGGGCATCGACGGAGCTGTGTTGTTGTTCACTCTCGCGGTATCGACAATAACCGGCATCCTGTTCGGGCTGGTTCCGGCGTGGAGCGCTTCGAGAGCCGACCTCAATGAAGCACTGAAGGAAGGGGGCCGTTCCGCGAGCGGGGGAGTCTCAAAGCGTCGCCTGCGGAGTTTACTTGTAGTGTCTGAGCTCGCCATTTCGTTGGTGGTGCTGATCGCGGCTGGACTTCTGATCAGGAGCTTCTGGCAACTCCGAAGCACCGATCCCGGATTCGATCCCCACGGTGTGGTCACTATGCGAATCGAGCTTCCAGAAGCGCGTTATCGGGAGATACCGAAGCAGAACCGATTTCGCACGCAGGTGCTGGATGAGTTGAACTCATTGCCAGGCGTTGAGGCCGCCTTGATAAGCGAGCTACCACTCGGGGGCGACTGGCTCACTCACAATTTCATCATCGACGGGCGCGCGCCGCTGGCCCCGGGGGATGAGCCGGAGATATCCACCCGCAGCGCCACCAGGGGCTACTTCAAAGCGATGCGCATCCCGCTGGTCGGCGGGCGCGACTTCACGACACAGGACAGAGACGGTGCTCTCCCGGTCTGCATCCTCAACCGAAGCGCGGTTCGCGAGTACTTCACTGATGAGGACCCGATCGGAGCCAGGATCAGGTGGGCGCGGGGCAACGCGCCGCCCTGGATGACGATAGTGGGAGTGGTTGGTGACATTAAGCACTTTGAATTAGGCCAGCCGGAGCAGCCCGCCGTCTACACCGCCTACGAGCAGCAGGACCAGCCGTGGAAGCGCTGGATGAGCTTCGTGATTCGCAGCAATTCCGGCTCGTCGACGCTGATTGACCAGGCTAAGAAGGCCGTGTGGGCGGTCGATAGTCAGGTACCCGTGACGCGGGTTCAAACGATGCCAGAGGTTATGGCGGCATCGATAGCCGAACAGCGATTCAACATGCTGCTGCTTGGCATCTTCGCCGCAGTTGCGCTCTTGTTGGCAGCGGTTGGGGTTTACGGAGTGATCTCTTATTCGGTCACTCAGCGGACGCATGAGATCGGCATTCGCATGGCGCTTGGTGCGAGGACCGGCTCGGTGTTGAAGCTGGTCGTCGGCCAGGGTCTTCGGCTGGCTCTGGTGGGAGTTGGGCTTGGGCTGGGTGCAGCATTCGCCCTGACTCGACTGATGTCCACTTTCTTGTTTGGAGTGAGCGCGACCGATCCGCAGACCTTCGTACTCATCTCGATGGCGCTTGTTGCGGTGGCCCTGCTGGCGAGTTACATTCCAGCCCGACGCGCAACGAGGGTCGATCCGATGGTGGCGTTGAGATGTGAATAGGGAAATGCGAATTTCGAAATGCGAAATGCGAAATGCGAGACTCGAACAATCGTCGAGACTCGCATTTCGTAATCCCTCCTCGTGTTGAATTCGAACGCCATTCCACCTATCCTGTTTGAGCTTTCCTAGACTCTGTTGACGTTACCCGAGGCGCACGTGAATAAATGCGAATTGCGAAGCGTGAAATTCGCAATTCGCAATTCGCAATTCCTTCTGTTGCCGTCACCGCGGAGACGAACATGAAAAGAACGATAGGTTGCGTGGCTTTGCTTTGGATCGTCCTTGTTAACACCCATGCTCAGATTGGAAGCCCGACTACGATGGCGCAGCGCACTCCTGGACTCCAGCGGCAAGACGGGTTCCTTCCGCTTTATCTGGATTCCGCGAAGGGCCGCCTCCTAATGGAGGTTCGCCTCAACGAAGAGATGCTCTACTTCGTTACGGTCTCGAAGGGCGTCGGTTCAGTGGATCTTGGCATAGATCGCGGCGCGGCAGGCGGTTCGCGGCTCATTCACTTTGAACGCTCAGGGCCGCGCGCACTCATCGTCGAAAGGAATCTCCGCTTTCGCGCACCGGGCGGCAACAACGCCATGCTGCAAGGCATGGAGGAGTCGTTCGCCGGGTCGACGCTTGCTTCGTTTGTAGTAGAAGCAGAAGAGAATGGCGGGCTCCTGATCGACGTCACGCCCTTCATCATTCGCGACGCGATCGACCTTGAGGCTACGCTGCGACGCCGCAACGAAGGCGCCTATAAACTGGACGCCTTACGCAGCGGCATCTACGCGGCGCGAACCAGGACTTTCCCGCAGAACACCGAGATCGAAGCGGCAGTCACATACGCTTCCGACAATCCGGGTCGCCTCATCAGCCGCGTGGCGCCCGATGGCGGGGCGTTGACCCTGCGCATTCACCACTCATTCGTTCAGTTGCCGCAAGGGTATCGGCCCCGCGCCGCCGATCCGCGCATTGGCCTGGGAACTATCAGGTTCAAGGACTATTCGGCGCCCTACACTCAGGGAACCGACGTGCAGTGGATTCGCCGCTGGCGGCTCGAAAAAAAAGATCCGGCTGCCGCGATGAGCGAACCGAAGAAGCCCATCATCTTCTATCTCGACCCTGGAATCCCTGAACCCATCCGCTCAGCGATGAGAGCGGGCACACTATGGTGGAACCACGCGTTCGAAGCCGCCGGGTTCAAGAACGCGGTGCAGGTTTTGGATCCGCCCGACGACATGGATCCGATGGATTCGCGCTTCAGCTACATCCTGTGGGTCAACCGGGATGAGCGCGGCTTCTCGGTTGGCGGCAGTGTCTCGGACCCTCGCACGGGCGAAGCCATCGTGGCTAAACCGCGCATGGACTCTCACCGCATTCGAACGATCAGCGGTTACTGGCGAAGCTATCGGATGGGCCCCGACAACGGTCTTGATGGCTGTGCGGAGTTCTTGCTGCCTTACGATGCCCTGCTCCTCGAAGCCGCCGCGCAGTCCGGCCCAGGCAACACCGAAGAGGCGCTCGTCCTGCTGCGGCAGGCTCTGGTGACCGCGCATGAGGTTGGGCACTGCCTGGGTTTCGGGCACAACTGGAACTCGAGCATCAACGGCCGCGCCTCGGTTATGGAATATCCCGCGCCCCGAGTGAAGCTTACTAACGGCCGCCTCGATCTCAGCGACGCCTATCAGCGGGACATCGGCGAGTACGACAAATTCATGGTGCGTTACGCCTACACTGAGTTCGCGCCCGAGCGTGAGCGAGAAGGGCTCGAGGCGATCATCAAGGAGATGCGGAGCAAGGGCATTCTTTTCACTCCGTCGGCCGACCCACGCTGGAATCGCTACGATGATCTCGAAAGCCCGGCGGCCTATCTACGCGAGACGCTCGGGCAGCGGCGGCTGCTGCTCGACCGCTACGGTCCACAGGTTCTGAAGCCTGGCCAGCCTTATGGTGATCTGCGCGGAATGGGTTTGTGGATGACCTATTTGCATCACCGCTGGGCAATCGACAGTGGGGTTCGCTACATCGGCGGAATGTATGACAAC
>JBGPFL010000309.1:0-6286 GCA_041483295.1 Blastocatellia bacterium
AGGAACAAGTACGAAAGCGCCCTGCACGTTTACTACGACGATATGATCGTGTCGCTCGTGGAGGGGCTGCGCAACGCACTTGCCGAGACCAAGAACTTGCCGCGGATCGACAAGGCGATACCGATCGTGCTCAGCGGCGGCACCGCCAAGCCGAAGGGGTTCCTCGAAAGGTTCCGCCACGCAATCGAACGCGACGGTTTCCCGTTGGCGATATCCGAGATCCGAATGGCCGCTGATCCGCTGACTGCAACCGCTCGCGGCTGCCTGATCGCGGCGATGTACGACGCGTAGTCGAGGCGAAGTTAAGAAACGCGCACGCGGCGGAGGTCACGTAGAGGATTGGTGACCGCTCTTCTCTACGTGGTCTCTCGCTGCAAGACTATCCGCGGTTGCCGGCTGTGGATCAAAGACGCGCGTCTGCGTTTTGCGCAAGACTCTTGTGCCCGTACCACGGGAGCGTCGTGGGCGGTGTATCCAATCTACCGAATTCCTGCTCTCGCGCCCGGCTGGTCCGGCAGTCCGTTGGCCATCGACTGGACACTGTTTCTAAACGCCATCTATAATTCGCCTGTGGCCGAAGCATCCTGAGCTAAAGACCCGTGCATCAGACCCCAGTGGCCGGAGGTTCCCTGAAAGAGATGAAACGATTACCCGCTCGTGTGTTCTCACTGGCATCTATAGTTGTGTTGATTGGCATTACGGTGACCGCCCAGAAGCCCGCCACCAAGCCGGAGCAAACCAAGCCTCAATCACAGACCAGGCCCCAGGGAGACGAGAAGACTCAGCAGATTGGCGTCCTCGAAGTGGAGCTGCCGGTCACCGTGAAGGACAGGAAGGGACCAGTGAGCGGCCTGACCAAGGAGGACTTCGAAGTCTTTGAAGACGGCAAGCGCCAGACTATTTTGAAGTTCGACGCGCCCAGCAAGCTACCCCTGAACATTGCGGTGCTAATGGACACGAGCAACAGCGTCAAGCTCAAGCTGCCGTTCGAGAAGGACGCTGCGGAAGATTTCGTCGCCACCGTCACCAGGTACCGGAAAAAGGACCAGGTGCTATTTGCGACCTTCGACTCTGACGTCGAGCTCCACCAGGACTTCACTGACTCGCAGGAACCTCTCATCCGCGCGATCAGGAAGGTCAAGGCCAACGGCTATACGAAACTCTATGACGGCGTGTACCGAGTGATTGAAGAGAAGATGGCCAGTCCGCAGACGTCGGATGCGCGGAGGGTGATGGTCATCATTTCCGACGGCGCGGATACGGCAAGCGAGCGTTCTCTTCGGGACGCAATACAGATTGCACAGCGCTACAATGTGACTGTCTTCGGTATCAGCACGAAGAACTTCTCCGGCATAGGCGCGGGAGCCGTCGAAAACTCGGACGATAAGGAACTGCGGGTGCTTTGCGAGCAGACGGGGGGGCAGGTCTTCATGCCGTCGCAAAAATTGGAGCTGTTTAGCTCCTTCACCCGAATCGAGAAGGATCTTCGTCAAGAGTACGTCATCTACTACCAGCCGACGAACCAGGGGAGGAGCTCAAAGTCTCGCGAGATCAAAGTGAAGCTCACGAGGAGGGACGCGGATCTGTCTTACAAGAGGGGTTATGTGCATGACTAAGCGGGCACGCGCTTCTCTGGAAGTAGCCACGGCCGTCGTCTCGGTTCTCGTTCTTGTTGTACCCGTTCTCGCCTGGCAGAAATCGAAGCCCGCACAGAATCCGCCCGCCCGCTCGGACGCGCCCGTCCCGCAGAAACCCAGGCCCGACGCAAACCGGCAACAAGACGACATTCCTACAAGTGATGACACCGTCCGGCTGGGCACGGAATTGGTCGATCTGCTGTTTACCGCAGTAGATCGGAATAACCACATCATCAGCGACGTTCGCCGGGAGGATGTGACCGTGCTCGAGGACGGGCGGCCCCAGCAGGTCTTCACGTTCAAGCGCGAAACAACTCTGCCTATCAACATCGCTATCCTGATGGATCTCTCCGGGAGCCAGGAGTACACGTTTCCGCAGGAGAAGATGGCCGCCGGCTCCTTCCTTCGGTCAATCATCCGTCCGGGCAAAGACTCCGCTTCGATACTCACCTTTCAGGATGATGTTGAATTGGTGCAGGGGCTCACCTCCCGGTTGGAAACGCTGAATCGCGCGTTTGACGAGATCCAGTACTCGCGTCGCTTCGGCGTGTCTTCGGCGCGCAAGCAGGCAACTGCGCTCTACGACGCAGTCTACGTCACGGCCGATGAAGTCCTTGGACACGAAGAGCGCAGGAGCGCTACGGCCGAAGACTCCGTTACGCGGAGGGCCTGCATACTCCTGACTGACGGAGTTGATAACGCAAGCACTCGCAAGATCGAAGATGCGATCGACCGCGCCTGGCGAGCCGGAGTCGTCATCTATTCGATCGGCATCGGCGATCGGTTCCGATTTGAAGGCATCCGCGAAGACGTGCTCAGGCGTCTCAGCGAAGAGACGGGTGGGAGGGCCTACTTCCCGCACGGGCCGGATGACCTGCTCGACGACTTTCGTCAGATTGAGAATGAGATGCGAAGCCAGTATCTGATTGCGTATTCGCCATCGAACACAAGCCGCGACGGATCGTTCCGCCGCATAGAGGTGCGCCTTGCCGGCCGCGAGGATGTTCGCGTCATTCATCGCCGCGGCTACTACGCGCCCTCGGAAGAAGTAAAGAAATGAAGTTCAAAGCAGCCTGTTTTCTCGCAGCAACTCTGAGTATCGGCCTGGTGCTCGCCGGCGTTAACCCAGTGAGCGCCAGCCAGTCCCAACAACAACAGCCTCCCAAGCAGCAGGGCAAGACCGAAAAGGAGAAGAAGGCCGGCGACGAGGGTGCCGGGCAAGACGAGCCCATCAAGCTTGGCGCGCAACTGGTGACTGTGCCCTTCAACGTGACTGATAAGACGAATCGCTATATCATCGACCTCACGAAAGACGACCTGGAATTGCTCGAAGACACAACGCCGCAGCAGATATTCTCCTTCGAGCGCCAGACCGAGCTTCCCATAACTGTAGCGATGCTGATCGACATATCGGGAAGTGAGAAGTACACGTTGCCGTCTGAGCGAATTGCCGGCCAGCGATTCTTTCGCCGCGTGCTTCGCCAGAAGAAAGACATTGGCGCGGTGGTCACTTTCGAAGGCGAGTCGGTGCTGGTGCAGGACCTTACTTCGGATGTCGAGAGGCTCACGCGGGCTCTCGATGGAGTCGAGGTCCCGCCACAGATGCCCTCAATCGGCGGGGTTGGGGGGACGCCTCCGATCAATGGCGGGTCCCGATCCGGATCCACCGCCATTTACGACTCCATCTATGCGGTCTCGTCAGACCTCTTGAGGAGGGAGGCGGGCCGCCGCGTTATCATCCTTCTCACGGATGGCCAGGATACGAGTAGCCGGATAAAGGAGCGGGAAGCCATCGAGCGCACCTGGCGCAACGAGATCATCATGTACGCGATAGGGATCGGGGACCCGGGATGGGGTGGTATAAACCAGGGAACCTTGAAAAAAATGACAGCCGAGACCGGCGGCCGAGCCTTCTTCCCTCGCAATGAAGAGGACCTCGATAAGGCATTCAGGCAGATCGATGAGGACCTGCGCTCACAATATGTCGTCGCGTATCAGACCAGCAACGAAGCGAAGGACGGATCGTTCCGCACGATCCAGTTGCGGATCAAGAATCGCAAGGAGTTGACTGTAAGGCACCGCCGAGGTTATTTCGCTCCCACCAAAAAGGTATGAGGAGATTCGAAATTCGAAATTCGAAATGCGAAATTAGAATTGCTAATTTCGCATTTCGCATTTCCTTATCGCCGCCCTATCACCGAAAGAAGTCTCCCTACTGCTGAAGGTTGGCCTCGCCCTTCGCGACGATAAGAGAAGAACAGATCGTTTTCGTGCATGGTGCAGTGCTCCGCGACGTGTATCCGCTCTTCGGTGAAGCCACAGAAAATCAACTGTTGAATATTGGCGGCGTAGATATCCAGATGGGCCTTCCCGTCCTCTCTCAAATCGGCAAACAGGGTGCGCCAGTACCCGAACTCCTTCTTGTACCGGTCGATCACATCCTGACCCACTTCGTAGCACTCGGCGCAGGCGGCCGGTCCCAGCGCGGCAATCGCATTGCGCGGATTGACGCCTTGTTGCATAAGGTCCGCAACCGTCCGCTCTGTTATTCGCCCCGCCGTTCCGCGCCAGCCGGCGTGGATCGCAGCCATCGCGCCCGTGGCAGGGTCGCCGATGAGGATAGGCAGACAATCTGCGGTCTGAATCGCAAGAAGAACACCTATCAACTGGGAGGTCATCGCATCGCAGCCGGGTTGCGGCCCCTGCGCCTGGTCCAGGGACGCGATAGCCACTCGGTCGATGGAGTGGGTTTGGTGTGCAGTGACTACCGTGGCTTCCTCGGCCTCAATAGCCTTAAGGAAACGCCGGCGATTCTCGAAGACATTCTCTTTGGAGTCGCCTTTGAATTGGGCGAGGTTCAACGCGGCGGCAGGGAGTGGACTCACGCCGCCCTTACGAGTGCTGAAGGCGTTGAGGAATCCCGCGCTCTCCAGGGGTTCGCAGACCAGGTATGGAATGCGCGCTTTCCCGAAATCGGTATCGAACTCGCGCTCACGAATTACGAACGGTTCTTCAATTATCGGCTCTTCTATGGCGTCGTCCATCTCGTCCTACTCTATCGACAGGGACGCGCAAAGGGAAATGCGAAATGCGAAATGCGAATTGCGAAATTTCGCATTTCCCCCTTTACTCTAATGTGCCTGAAAGGTGATTATCTGAGATGCTCGATATCAACTTCGTCCGTGCCAACCTCGACATAGTGAAGAGCAAGCTCGGCACGCGCGGCTTTCCCCTCGATACGCTCGACCGGTTCAGCAGTCTGGACGCCCGGCGCCGCGAGTTAGTACGCAAGCGCGACGACTTCAATGCTACTCGCAACAGCGAGAGCCAGGAGATCGGCAAGCTCATGCAATCCGGCCGGCGAGAAGAAGCTGAATCGCGGCGGCGGCAAGTTCGTGAGATAGCCGGCCGGATCGCCGCAGCCGAAGCCGATCTTGCCGAAGTCGAGGCCGAGCTGAACGAACTGATGGTTGGAATTCCGAACCTTCCACACGAGAGCGTACCCGTGGGAGCGGACGAGTCTGCCAATCAGGAGATGAAGCGCTGGGGCGAGCCGCCAAAGTTCAGCTTCGAGCCACGCGATCATGTCGACCTTGGCGCGACCCTCGGCATCCTGGACCTCGAGCGCGCCGCAAAGATAGCAGGCGCGCGCTTCTCGATCCTCATCGGTAACGGAGCGCTGCTCGAACGGGCGCTGATTAACTTCTGCCTCGATCTCCAGACTAAGCGTCACGGCTATCAAGAGGTGCTGCCGCCGTTCATCGTGAATTCGCAGACCCTGTTCGGCACCGGCCAACTGCCCAAGTTCGAAGGCGATCTGTTCAAGCTGACCGACGAACGCAACTTCTATCTGATCCCGACAGCCGAGGTGCCGCTGACAAATATCTACGCGAATGAGATCCTTGACGGCAGCCAGTTGCCGATAAAGATGACCGCTTACACGCCGTGCTTCCGATCCGAAGCCGGGAGCTACGGCAAAGACACGCGCGGCCTGATTCGCCAGCATCAGTTCGACAAAGTCGAGATGGTCAGGATCACCAGGCCCGAGGACTCTTACGACGAGTTGGAAAGACTCACGCGCGATGCGGAGGCCGTGCTCGAAGCTCTGGGGCTGGCTTATCGCACAGTTGCCTTGTCCACGGGTGACATGGGGTTTTCGGTGGCGAAGACCTACGACATCGAAGTGTGGCTGCCCAGCCAGAACAGGTATCGCGAGATCTCGTCGTGCTCAAACTGCGAGTCCTTCCAGGCGAGGCGCGCCCAAATACGCTTCCGCCGCGAGCAGAAGGCAAAGCCGGAATTCGCTCACACACTGAACGGCTCGGGCTTAGCGATAGGAAGGACGTGGATCGCGTTGCTCGAAAACTATCAGCAGGAGGATGGAAGTGTGATCATCCCCGAACCACTGCGGCCTTACATGAATGGGCTGGACAGGATCAGGTGAATTTTGGATTGGCAGATTTAGGAGTTGCGACCTCGGTATTATCTCAATTCCTGGATCAGCACCGGAAAAAAAGAAGCGGGCCATCACACCAATACGCACCGGAAGCAGTATGAGAGGGTTCTGACTCAGCTTAGAATGCGCGAGAGGTGGCGGCCGCCGTCAACCGCTCGGGGGTGAGGCCCTGAGCGGTGAGTGGATGACAACA
>JBGPFL010000310.1:0-6256 GCA_041483295.1 Blastocatellia bacterium
GCGATGGCCAACCGTCGATCAGGAGAATTCATGGAGACACTCATACAGGACTTGCGCTACGCCATCCGAATGCTGGTCAAGAATCCCGGCTTCACTGCCATTGCTGTGATTGCGCTGTCGCTCGGCATCGGTGCAAACACCGCGATCTTCAGCGTTGTGTACGGAGTGCTGCTGCGCCCGTTACCCTACCACGACGCAGACCGTTTGCTGGTAGCGGGCTTATCGGTTCCTGATTACCGCGATTTGAAGGAGTCGAATCAGGCCTTCGACGAGATGGCCATCTGGGCTACCAACCAGTACAGCATGACCGTCGGTGGGAACTCGGAAATGACGCCGGGCGCCGTGGTATCGCCGGGTTTCTTCTTTATGCTGGGACAGGCCGCGCTTGGCAGGACATTCACGGCGGAAGAAGATCGCGAGCCGCTTGTGGTCTTGAGTTACGACTTGTGGCAAGCGCGCTTCGGCGGCGATCAGAACGTGCTCGGGAGAAGCGTGGACCTGAGCGGACTCAACTACACCATCGTCGGCGTGATGCCGCCTGAGTTCCAGTTTCCCAGTTCTCAATACAAGCTCTGGGTCACCTTCGGCTCAGCCCTGAGCCAAACACCACAGCAAGCAGAGAACCGGCAGCTTCGAATCTTTCGGGCGGTCGCCCGGCTGAAACCCGGAGTCAACGCGTCACAGGCTCAATCTGAAGTAGACGCGATCGCAAGACGCCTCGAGCAAGACCATCCTGATACGAACTCCGGCATACAGATCAGATTCACGCCGTTGTACGAGCGCATCGTCGGCAGCACCCGCCCTGCCCTGCTGGTGCTGCTGGGCACGGTCGGCTTCGTCTTGCTGATCGCATGCGCGAACGTCGCTAACCTGATGCTTGCGCGCACGACGGCGCGCGAACGAGAGATCGCCATTCGCGGGGCGCTGGGCGCAGGGAGGTGGCGCGTGGCTCGCCAGCTTCTGACTGAAAGTGTCGTGCTGGCGGTGATCGGCGGGGCGCTCGGATCGCTTCTCGCGTTGTGGGGCCTCGAACTACTCGTGAGCCTGAACCCCGGCGACATTCCGCGAATCAGCAGCGTCGGTATCAACGTCCCGGTCCTGCTGTTTACGCTTGGGGCATCGCTGCTAACCGGCATGCTGTTCGGTGTGGTGCCCGCGATGCAGGCGACGAGGTTCAATCTGAGCGATGCGCTGAAAGAGAGCGGCCGCTCGCTGAGCGGAAGCGTCCTGGGAAGCCGCATGCGTAACTCGCTTGTCGTCGCCGAGATCGCCCTGTCGCTCGTCGTTTTGATTGGCGCAGGCCTGCTCATAAAAAGCTTCACTCTGTTGTTGAGCTCGGACCCCGGATTTGTTGCCGACAACCTGATGACGATGAACCTCGAGCTCTTCCGTTACAAAGATCCGCAGCGGAGGGTGATCGTCCTCCAGGAGACGCTGTCGCGCATCCGGCAGATTCCGGGGATCGTCGCGGCGGGAGGCGGGAGCGGACTTCCTCCAGTGACTGCGCAGCGCGGGACGAGGTTCGCGATCGAGGGCCTTGAGCTGACGGGGCCGCAGGAGAATAACGCTTACTTTCTCGGAATAACATCCGACTATTTTCGGGCCCTCGGGACTCCTGTTATCGCGGGTCGAGCCTTTGACGAACGCGATGTTGATGGCGCGCCGAAAGTTGCGATCATCAATCGGAGCATGGCTCGAAATCTGTTTTCGAATGAAGAGGCCATCGGCAAACATCTGAAGCTCATCAATCCCGACCAATCGGACGAGTGGCGCTTGATCGTCGGAGTCGTCGGCGACGTCAAGTATCAAGGGCTGGATGATCCTGGCCAGCAGGCAATCTACACACCCTTCCCGCAAACGCCATTCCTCTGGTCGTATGTGATGGTGCGAACTGCCTCCGACCCCGCCGCCTTCATTGACGGTGTGCGCAGAGCTGTGTCATCGGCGGATGCGAACATCAGTGCTGTCAACGTGCAGACCATGCGGCACCTGGTGACCGAGTCGGTGGCCAGTCCGCGTTTCAACGCGATCTTGCTTTCGGCACTTGCGGCGCTGGCGCTGGTGCTGGCGGCGGTCGGTCTCTATGGCGTGATGTCATATCTGGTAACTCAGCGTACTCGCGAAATCGGTATTCGCATGGCGCTGGGTGCGAGATCGGGCGACGTCTTCAAGATCGTACTGGGCCATGCGCTCCTGCTCTCGCTTATCGGAGTGATTGTTGGGGTGGGAGGCGCTATCGCGGTAACGCGAGTGATGGCGAGCTTGCTTTTCGGCGTCAGCACGACTGATCCCCTGGTTTTCATCGTGCTTCCGCTGATTCTGACAGTAGTGGCTCTGGCGGCCAGTTTTGTGCCTGCTCGCCGCGCGACGAGGGTGGACCCGATGGTCTCGCTCAGATACGAATAGGAAGATTTCGGGTGGAAAGCCAGGTTGATGTTACCTGCCAACGCGACGTGTGACGATGAGTCGAATCGCTCCTTGTACTCTTCTACGAAGATTTTCGTTGACATCTACGAAAGGTTTCGTTTACAATGCCCAACGTAGTCTCTAGAGGCAGGAAGAACGGCTGCACAGCGCGAAACGACAACCGCGAAACGCGCAACGATTAGGGAGGACAAGTGGGCAAGACTAACTTACCGCGGCCGACCGATGCCGAACTCGCGATACTCAGGGTATTGTGGCGCCGCGGTCCCAGCACCGTCCGTCAGGCACAGGAAGAACTCAATCAGATTTCGCCCACCGGATATACAACGGTCCTCAAGATGCTCCAGATCATGATCGAAAAAGGACTCGTCAGCCGCGACGAGAGCGAACGCTCCCATGTCTACGAGGCAGCGCTGCCCGAAGAAGAGACTCAGAAGCAGCTCGTGAGCGACCTGCTGGAACGCGCCTTCGGCGGCTCGGCACGCCAGCTTGTGTTGCATGCTCTTTCAGTCAAGCAGACGTCGAGAAAAGAACTCGCCCAGATTCGCCAGCTTCTCGACGAACTTGAAGGAGGCTCCAGATGAATTCCCTCCCAACAATGCCAGTGGTCGAAGCTCTCAGCTGGACGCTCATCCACTTCATCTGGCAGGGCGCAGTCATAGCCCTTCTCTTCGCCATCGCCAAAAAGGGACTCAAGCGCCGCTCGGCCAACCTCCGATATCTCGCTGCCTGCCTCGGGATGCTGACGATGCTCGCTCTGCCGCTCGTCACCTTCCTTACCCTGCGCTACTACTCGCCTTCGACAAGCATCGCAACCATCGATCCCCACCGGTTGATCCAACCCAGCAAGCCGGAATCCTTCAGAGCCGATCTCGCGGATTATCTTGTCCTTGGGGGCGAGCTGAGCGGATCGAAGGCAACCCCTCCCGCACTTGACCGACGCGGGAGATTCTCGCAACTGGCGCCCTGGCTCACCTCCCTCTGGCTTGCGGGCGTCGTCCTGCTTTCGCTGCGGATGCTGGGAGGCTGGCTCTATGCTCGACGGTTGAAGACTTTTCTTACCGGACCTCTGTCCGAGGAGTGGCAGATGCGATTCGCGCAGCTACGTCGTAACATTCGGGTGCTCCGCCCTGTTCGAATCCTCGAATCGGCCCTCGTTCAGGTCCCGACGGTCATCGGGTGGATGCGACCGGTGGTGCTTATTCCTGCAAGCGCGCTCGTGGGACTCACGCCGTCTCAGCTTGAAGCCGTAGTCGCGCACGAACTCGCGCACATTCGCCGATACGATTACCTGGTCAACCTTCTCCAAACCGCGGTCGAGATAGTTCTGTTCTATCATCCAGCGATCTGGTGGTTGTCGCGCGAGATTCGACAGGAACGCGAACACTGCTGCGATGATGTGGCGGTTGAAGTCTGCGGCGACGCCCTCGTGTACGCTCGCGCGCTCACCGAGATTGAGGTGCTTCGCAATATCACGCCGCGGCTTGCAATGGCCGCCGATGGGGGCTCGCTACTCGCGCGCATCCAACGAATCCTCGGAAACTCGCCTTCAGGTTCGGATCGAACGGCATCGTGGCTCGCCGGGGCGATCGTCTTCGTAACCGTCTTTGTCCCGGCGGCAGGCGCGCAGTTCTTCACGCATCATGCCGAGACCGTCGGGCAGGCCGCTGCCGCCAACGTGTCGACCACTGCGCAGATCGATGCACCTACAAGCAGCACTTTGGCCGAACCTGCGCCAGAGGTGAAATCTTCGGACAAACAGAGCGAGAAGAACCACCCGAGTGAAATGGCTGAATCGCGAGCCGAATCGTCAGAGAATGTGCCTTCGATAGAGACTCCGTCAGTCGAGACGCCAGCAGTTGAGACTCCATCAGTCAAGACGCCTTCAGTTGAGACGCCGCGATCCCAGTCGGCAGGCGGCTCATTCATAGAAGAGATGGCGGCGCTCGGGTACACGAATCTCTCGGTGGATGATCTCATTGCGCTCAGGACTTTCGGGGTCTCGGCGCAGTTAGTCAGGGAGCTGAAGGCTTATGGCTACGACAAGGTGTCAGTCAAGGAACTGACCAGGCTTGCCGCGGTGGGTGTCACCGGGCAATTCATCAAAGACCTCAAAGCTGCCGGGATTGAGCAGGTGCCAATTGAATCTCTCGCCCGGCTGGCTATGCATGGAGTAAGCCCATCGCTCATCAAGGAACTCGCCGACCTGGGATACAAGAACCTCTCCGCCGACCAACTCTCTCAGGTAGCCGGGCACGGAGTCAGTCCGCAGTTCATACGCGGTCTTCAATCCGCAGGGTTCAAGGATCTCCCGCTGACCGAGGTCGTGCACGCCAGAGATCATGGCGTCGGCGCCGAGTTCATCAAAGAGATTCGGGAGCGAGGGTATTCAAGCCTTGCGCTGAAGGACTTGATCCACATGCGGGATCACGGCGTCGATGCGGAGTTCCTCAGCTCGATGGAAGCGGGCGGATTTGGGCATCTCCCGGTCGAGCAGATGATCCGCGCCCGCGATCATGGAGTCGACCCGGGATTCGCAAAACAGATGCACGCGGCCGGCTTTCCGAACGCCACTCTCGATCAGCTGGTTCAGATGAGGGATCACGGCGTATCTGCCGCTTTTGTTGACAGCATCAGGAAGTCCGGATTAGATAACGTGACAATCGAGCAATTCGTCCGAATGCGCGACCATGGGGTCGACGCTGAGTTCATAGGGCGCGCCAAGTCTCATGGTTTTCAGAATCTCACGATAGAGCAGTTGATTCGCCTGCGCGACGCCGACGTCTTCAACTGACAACCCAAACTCGGAGGTAAATAGTTATGAGAACTTTAGCTGGCATTGCCAGTACGCTATTGGTCTGCCTTGTTGCGGTCCTGGCGGTTTCGCCTTCTTTACCCACCGCCGGCGCTCAGAGCCGCTTTGAAGGGCAATGGATCATCGATTTCAACAGGCTCAAGCCGGTTGCGGACCGGGTGCAGCTCTCACTGCAATGGGAATCGGAAAAGGGCGGGTCCAGCAACAGTTCGCACACGATACTACGCGATCAGTTGCAGGGACTCTCGGAAGCCCAGGTCATGGGGTCCGGCGGCACGGTGCAGTTTCAAATCAAACGCGATGCGGGCGCCTTCAATTGTGAAGGCTGGTTCCGTGACGGAAAGGGTTCGGGCCACTTCACCTTCGTCGGCAGTCAGAGCTACGTCTCCGACCTTCGCGGCAGGGGTTACGAGGCGCCCACGGACGAGCAGCTCTTTCGCCTCGGGCTTGGAGATGTGAGCCTCGCGCTGGTCGACGAACTCAAGTCGCAGGGTTACGAGCGATCGGGCATCGACCAGCTTGTTCGCGTCGGCACTCACGGGGTCAGTATCAAATACCTGCGAGAGCTTGGAGCGCTCGGCTATCACATGGGAACGGTGGAGAAGGTCGTCCGGATGCGCGACCACGGAGTCACCCCGGACTACGTGCGAGAGCTTCAATCTGCTGGTTACCGAGAGATGTCGGCCGAGGACCTCGTTCGCTCGAGGGATCACGGAGTCACTCCCGACTTCGTGCGCGAAATGGCGGAAGCCGGATTGAAGGAGCTTCCAATGGAACAACTCGTTCGCGCGCGCGATCACGGGGTTACGCCCGATTTCATCCGCGAAGCTCGTGAGCTCGGGTACGCGAATCTTCCGCTCGAGAGCCTGGTCCGCATGCGTGATCACGGAGTCACTTCGGAATTCGTGAAAGGGATCAAGCAGGCGGGCTTCGAGAGTATTTCGCTCGAAGAACTGGTCCGCTGTCGCGATCACGGCGTTACGCCCGGATACATCCAGAAGCTCCGCACTCGCGGAA
>JBGPFL010000311.1:0-6250 GCA_041483295.1 Blastocatellia bacterium
CTACTGCCTACTGCCTACTGCCTACTGCCTACTGCCTACTGCCTACTGCCTACTGCCTACTGCCTACTGCCTACTGCCTACTGCCTACTGCCTACTGCCTACTGCCTACTGCCTACTGCTATCGACACCCAGCGTTCAGAATCTGTCAGGTACTCGATGTTCACCTCGATCGCTCCCTGCGGCGGCGTTTGCAATCGCGCAGCCCATTCGATGACTGTCACCGCATCTGCATCGAACATCTCCTCAAGCCCAAGCTCGCGACGCGCGCTTGACTCGATGCGATAAAGATCGACGTGATAAAGCCGAAAGCGACCCTCGTGAACGTTGACAATCGTGAATGAGGGGCTTGTGACGTCCATCGGGTCAATGCCGAGTCCCGCGGCCAGCCCCTTGGTGAAGACGGTCTTGCCGGCGCCGAGTTCGCCGTGCAGGAGGAAGATTGCGCGGCCTCTGATCCCTTCTCCGACTCTGCTCCCAAGCTCGAACGTCTCCAGGTCCGAATGAGTGATGAACTCGCCCGAGACCGTGGAGCCGGTTTGTTCAAGCATGTCTTCAGTCATTGCCGTCTCTTCTCTGTCGGCCTGAGGTCCAGCAATGCCCCACTCCAGCGGCAGACAGTCCTGCGCCGGCGACGAAGACAATCCTGCTAAGCCACCGATTGGCCACTCCGAATCCACCTCCTCGATCTGGCAATGCTCGACGGAGAGGGAGCCGAGCCAGGCGAGGACTCAACTCCCGGCCCAGGTGCAGTATTCACAGTGGCGATGATAGGGGAGCAGCGGTGGCCTGTCAAAGTTGATCACTTTGCCATTCAGTCTGGGAAATGTGGTTGCCTCTGACACGGTCACTCGTTGGGCGGTGAGGTCGATTTGGCTGTGATCCGATGGCGCGGCAGCGACGTTAGGATTGTGTGTTGATGTGGACATAATGAAGATACGCGAGCCTGAGATACTGAAGACGCGATGCGTGATGACTGTAATCGGAGGCGAAGTGGTCTTCGATGCTGAGCGCAAGTGATCGCTCGGTGGATCTCACGGAGAGGGGCCTGGAACGCGGCGTACCTCACCGTCACTCGCCTTGAAGGACAAACCCGGCCCAATATATGTCGCTTCCCCAACGCTTCTCTCTCTACATATTGACTCGCACGGCACGCAACGCTGGCGAACACGCCAGCTTGAGTCGGAAGACTGACTATGGTTAGATAGTGCGGCGCCGGCCGCAAGAAACGATGATTCGTCTGACTCGCTGAACGGGCCGCTGATCATAGTCACTGTTTATTCCTCACTTGGCGGCCCTGTCATTGTAATACCCTTCACCGGAGGTACAGTCATGCCTCAACGAATCAGCCGCATATCTTTTTCGAGCTTCCCGAGGGAGTTCGCCGGTTGTGCAGTCGCGGTTGTTGTAGGTTTCACGCTCTTACACCAGACGATTGTGCCAGCCCGTGCAGACCACAAAAACGCTCGGCTTGTCGGAATGACACAAGGAGGCGCGACCAGCCCTGGACAAGTTGACAAGGACACTAGGCTGCTGGAGTTGGGGAAGCCAATCGAACGAGAGTTAACCGGCGGCCCGGTTCACTACTATCGGGTGACGCTCGCTTCTGGCCAGTATCTGCACCTGGTTGTAGATCAACGCGGCATTGACGTGGTCGTGACAGTGTTCGGACCTGAGGGCAAGAAGCTGGCTGAGGTCGACAGCCCCAACGGAACCCTGGGACCAGAGCCGGTCCCGCTAGTAGCCGAAGTGTCAGGAAGCTACCGAGTGGAGGTTCGCTCGGTGGAACACAACGCCGGCGCCGGGCTGTACGAAATTAGGATCGCAGAACTCCGAAACGCAACCGCGGTTGACAGGAACCGCATTGCCGCGCAGAGAGCCTTCGCGGGGGCAGGACAGTTGAGCGGGGCGAAAACGCCCGCATCCGTCATGGAGGCGATCAAGAAGTACGAGGAGGCGTTGCTGCTCTGGCAGGCCGCTGGCGAGCAGGGGATGGAAGCCGACACTCTTACTAGAATCGGCCTGGCCCACTACGATCTGGGCAACACCCGGAAGGCAATCGAAAGCCTGACTCAGGGGCTCTCGCTCTATCGCATTGTGAAGGACCGCCGGGGAGAGTCCGAAATCCTATCAAACTTGGGCGGTCTACACGCTTTCCTAGGGGAAAACGAAATGGCATTAGACTGCCTCGGTCAGGCGCTGGAGATTGCAAGGGCAATGGGGCGTCGCGAGCTTGAGGCTGGAGCGCTCAGGGACATTGGCCAGATCTACGCCAATCTGGGCGAGAAGCAGAAAGCGCTGGACCATTCTCTTCGCGCGCTGTCGCTAATGCGAGATGTGGGAGACCGGCGTGGTGAAGCATATACGTTAAATAATATTGGAGGTGTGTACAGCGAATTAGGCGAGAAGCTAAGGGCAATTCAACACTACGAAGAGGCCCTGGCTCGCTTTCGAGCGCTAGGTCACCAACCTGGTCAAGCGATGGCGCTCATCAACATCGGTGCGGCTTACCGGTCCTTGGGTGATAGAGAGAGGGCTTTGGAATGCCTTGGTCAGGCTCTCGAGGTTGCCCGCGCCGTAAGCGACCGGCGAGGAGAGGCCGTCGCTCTGAACAACATCGGCTTGGTCCATCGAGATGCCGGCGACTACCAGAAGGCGTTGGAGTACTACACTCGGGCACTTCCGTTGAGGCGAGCTTTGGGTGACCCTTCGGGCGAGGCCTACACCCGAAACGATATCGGGTTCGTCTATGGTTCGTTGGGCGAAGTGGAGAAGGCACTGGATTACTACGGCAAGGCTCTCGCGCTGAGGCGGGCGGTGGGAGATCGGAAAGGTGAAGCTACTACACTCGCGGGCATCGCCCGAGTTGAGCGACACAGGGGGAATCTCCTTGAAGCTCGATCTTTGATTGAGGCTGCGATTAAGATCGTCGAGTCGCTTCGGACCAAAGTCGCTAGCCAGGAGTTGCGTGCTTCTTACTTTGCCTCGGCGCATGACTACTACGAGTTTCATGTTGACCTGCTGATGGAACTGAGCAAGCGGCGGCCATCCGACTCATACGACAGAGCGGCGCTTCAAGCAAGCGAGCGAGCCCGGGCCCGCGGTTTGCTGGAAAGCCTGACCGAAGCTCGCATCGACATTCGCCAAGGCGTAGATCCAGGCTTGCTGAAGCGAGAGGGCCTATTGCGGCGGCAGCTCGATGGCAAATCAACGGAGCAGATGAGACTGCTCAGCGGCAGGCATATAGAAGAGCAGGCCACGGCACTGAGAAAGGAGATAGAGGAAATCCTCACTGAATATGAGGAAACCGAAGCGCAGATAAGAGCCACGAGCCCACATTACGCGGCACTCACCCAGCCACAGCCGCTCAGCTCTGAAGAGATTCAGCTGGAAGTGCTCGACCGAGATACCCTGCTACTCGAGTACTCGCTTGGCAGTGATCGCAGCTATCTCTGGGCCCTGACCCCGGAAACTATCAACAGCTTCGAGCTTCCCAAACAGGCGGAGATTGAGAAAGCAGCTCGCCGTGTTTATGAGTTGATGACGGCCCGCAACCAGCGAATTAGGTTCGAGACCGCAGAAGAACGGCGAGCGCGCATCGCAAAAGCTGATGCGGACTATCCGGTGGCTGCCGCCGCGTTGAGTCAGATGCTGCTTGGCCCAGTCGCCGCTCGTCTTCAAAGAAAGCGTTTGTTGATCGTAGCCGAAGGTGCCCTGCAGTATATTCCGTTCGGCTCGCTGCCCGTGCCAGTGGTCAGTGGTCAGTGGCCGGTGGTCAGCGGTGAGCAGTCGAAGGGGCCTGCTCGGATGGCAAAAGGCGAGGGTCAAAAGCCAGGAAACAACTGGTCACTGACCACTGACCACCGTCCACTGATTGTCGACCATGAGGTTGTCACCTTGCCGTCAGCCTCTACACTCGGGATGCTGCGCCGCGAACTGGCTGGTCGGAGGCCTGCGCCTAAAACTCTTGTGGTGCTGGCTGACCCAGTCTTCGCAAAAGACGATGAGCGAATCAAGGCGTTCAACGATGAGAAGGAAATTGGACAGCAAAGCACAGCCGCGGCCCAAGCACGCGGCGAGGGCGCACTACTTGAGAGCGGTCTCGAAAGAGCGCTGAGGGAGATGGGCGGGGAACAGACGGGGACCGCTATTACTCGACTGCCTTTCACGAGACGAGAGGCAAAAGCGATATTGGCGTTTGTTCCCCCGAGGGAACGAAAGGAGGCGCTTGATTTTGACGCGAGTCGCGCGACTGCAACCAGCGCTGAACTCGGCCAGTACCGCATCGTTCACTTCGCCACTCATGGATTCCTGAACAGCTTGCACCCAGAGCTGTCTGGACTGGTGCTTTCGTTAGTTGATCAAAAGGGCGGGGATCAGGATGGGTTTCTTCGAGCAGCAGAGCTATACAATCTGAAACTGCCGGCGGAACTCGTCGTGTTGAGTGCCTGCAGGACCGGGCTCGGCAAGGAGATCAAGGGCGAAGGACTGGTTGGCCTCACGCGTGGCTTTATGTATGCCGGCGCAGCCCGGGTGGCGGTCAGTTTGTGGGATGTTAGTGACGAGGCGACTGCGGAACTGATGGCCCGATTCTACAAGGGAATGCTAGCGGGTGGGTTGCGGCCTGCGTCAGCGCTCAAGGCAGCCCAGGTCTCAATATGGAAAGAGAAGGGTTGGCAGGCCCCATACTATTGGGCAGCGTTCGTCTTGCAGGGTGAGCCAAACTGAAGGCCCCAAGCCAAGTTCGTGTATGGATTCTACTTCTTGTGTTCCAGCCTCTTGATATCGTCAAGCAAATCCGTCACAATCCTCCTGGCCGCTTCTTCTGGATCCCCCAGATATTCGCGACTGGTAATCCTTCCCGTTGCGGGCCAGATCACATAGCCATCCGCACTCACCAGTCTAACAACGACCGATACCCTCTTGTCGGGCCGGAGCTTCGTCTGGCTGGCGGGTTTGGCCGGGTGAGCCTGGGCCTGCCTCGCCGAGACCTTCAAGGCCGCGTCAGCCTCCTCTTGCACCTGGGTGACGGTGAATCTGCCGCTTGCTTTGAATCCATTCATCAGAATGTTGCGGATCGACTCCGCCACCTCCCGCCGTCCACGTGACTCAACGTAGACCTTTTTCACGGCGAGCAGGGACGCCGCAGCCCGCTCACCTCTCAAAGCTCTGGTCGCCTCGGCCTCCGAAACCGTCGTTTCTGGGCGTGCTACGTCAGGTTCTCCAGATGCTGGGTTGCGCGCCACCTGTACGGCCCGGCTCACTCCGGCCCCTTTCGGCGCCGGCCGTCCTGTCTTTTGTTCCCTGCGCTGCGGCCCTTTCGCCTGCTGCGGACTCTCCGGCGATGAGGTCGGTGGAATTGTAGCCTGTCTTGGAGCAGGTTTTTGTTCTTCGTCCTTCGGTGCTGGTTGGTCGTTGCCTGCCAGCTGCGGTCGCTCAGGCGTCTGCTTCGTTGATTGCAAGTACAGGGTGAGGCCCACGGCCAGGAGAGCCAGCGACGCAAGAACCAACCCGGGTTTGACCACCGATGAGTAGGTCAGGCGCGTCAGTCTATCCGACCACTGAAATCTGAGCTGTCGGAGTGCGAGCGAAGCGGCTCTCATCGGATTGGTTTCCTTGTAGGCAACCTCGACCACCGAGCCGATTGACCCGCCATGAAGTTCCTTGGAGGGCAGAACCGCCAACGTCAACCTCTGACCGCCCTCGAGGATGATCAAGCACTTTGAGGGCTTAGATTCATCTTCGGGCTCGTTGTGAGCGAGCAGATGTGCCGCGAGCAAGAAGTCACCACCTGGGTCGGACGCGGTGACCTCAATCAGTTCGGCGCTCTCTTCCAGCTCGAAGCTAACAGAGGTTCCCCGGATGAGATCGAGACGTGCTCGCTCCGCACCATCCACTATGACTCGCAGCAAACCTGCTGAAACGCTCTTGCGACGGGCCGCTTGTTCAGCGAGATTATTTGCGATACCAATCAGCTCTTCTTCGGACAGGGGAGGGGGATTGCGCCGGTCACGGCGAGGCCCTCCGTCGCCTCTATGGTCGTCTGCAAGAAAGAAGTGGGGAATCTCTAACCGCCACTCGGGAGAATCGAACGCCAACGCCTCGGTCAATCGACGGAAGCAATCTGGATGAACCACGGCGTGGATTCGATTCACTTCGATCTCGTGCTCTTCATCTGGATCGCTGCCGCTGAACGAGAGGCGGGGAATTTCGTTATGGGTCGGATTTATGCCTGACGGAACTAAACACGGAG
>JBGPFL010000312.1:0-6239 GCA_041483295.1 Blastocatellia bacterium
ACTTCGATTCCCGGAGAGGACAAGCTTAGACTGATGTCCGAGTCTGCGCGCGGTGAAGGGGGCCGAGTGTGGGTCCCACGCAAGAAGGGCGACGAGCGCGATCCCAAGTCCATTCCCGAAGACGAGCGCTGGTATTTCCTTGAAGAGAAGTACCCTGCTTATGGCAACCTGGTCCCACGTGACATCGCCACCCGCGAACTGTTTCAGATCTGTCTGGATGGCTACGGCGTAGGGGGCGGCAACATGGTTTATCTCGACTTGACCCACATTCCGGCGGCTACGCTCGACCGCAAGCTTGGGTCGATACTCGAGATCTATGAGAAGTTCGTCGGCCAGGATCCGCGGCATACCCCGATGAAGATATTCCCGGGAATGCACTACACGATGGGCGGGACCTGGGTCGACTACAACCAGATGACCAACGTGCCGGGTATATTTGCCGTAGGCGAATGCGACTACTCGATTCACGGCGCTAACCGGTTAGGCGCGAACTCGCTGGTCAGTTGCATATACGCCGGAATTGTGGCGGGGCCGGCGGCCGTCAACTATGCAAGCGGGAGCGGACGGGGCGAGCCCTTAACCGGTTTGCATGAGAGCGAGGTCAATCGTCAGGTCGAGCTCAACGAGCGGCTCAAGAATCAGCGCGGTGACGAAAACGCCTACAAGCTGCACGAAGAGATGGGTAAGTGGATGACTGAAAACGTCACCGTCGTGCGTTACAACAAGAAGCTCGAGGAGACGGACGCCAAGCTGCAGGAGTTGCTGGACCGCTACAATCGGGTCGACATAAACGAGTCGATCTACTGGGCGACGCAGGCACTGCCTCACGCGAGACAGCTATACAATATGCTGCAACTTGCTCGGGTGATCACCCTCGGAGCGCTGAAGCGGAACGAATCGCGTGGGGCTCACTATAAGCCGGAGTTTCCTGAGCGCAACGATGCTGACTTTTTGAAGACGACTATTGCGACCTACACCTCTGAAGGGCCTGAGTTCAGCTATGAGCCCGTGGATGCCTCGCTGATCGCACCGCGCGCGCGTAAGTACGATGTCGATAAGAAGGTGCCCACAACGGCGGCGTGAGAAACCAGCTAGCGGTTGTTGCCTCATCATCAGTTGTTTCGAGAGAGGATATGCCGGAAACAATAAGGCTAAGGATAAAGCGACAGGATAGCAGGGACGCGAGTCCGCACGTGGAAGAGTTCACGGTTCCGTATCGAAGCGGAGCCAACGTCCTAACCTGTTTGATGGATATTCAGAAGAACCCTGTCACCGCCGACGGCGAACAGACAACCCCGGTCGTCTGGGAGTCCAGTTGTTTGGAAGAGGTCTGCGGGGCGTGCTCGATGCTTGTGAACGGCAGGGTGCGGCAGGGCTGTACGGCCCTGGTCGACGGTCTCGGCGAGACGATCACACTCGAGCCGATGACCAAGTTCCCCGTGATACGCGACCTCATCGTCGACCGTTCGCGCATGTTTGACTCGCTCAAGAAGGTGCACGCCTGGATCGACCTGGACGGCACTTACGATCTGGGGCCGGGTCCGAGGGTTGCGCCTGAAATACAGGACGAGCGATATGTGATGTCGACATGCATGACGTGCGGCTGTTGTCTGGAGGCGTGCCCGCAGGTCAATCCGCGTTCCGAATTCATAGGCCCGGCCGCGCTCAACCAGGTGCGGCTCTTTAACGAACATCCCACCGGCGAGATGCACAAGGACGTCCGGCTGAGCGCAATCATGGAGCCGGGCGGCATCACGGATTGCGGCAACGCGCAGAACTGCGTCAAGGTTTGCCCGAAGGGGATACCTCTCACCGACTCAATCGCATACCTGTACCGCGAGACAACGTGGCACGGCCTGCTTGGTTGGCTCAAGAAATGATTGCCTCTTACCGGCAGGGCATCTGGAGGCTCGCGGAGCGGGGTGGGATTTCCTAGAGGGGCTGCGCCGTGGGTCTTTGGCGGTATGATGGACCGATTTCCACATAAAAAGCGAGAAACTCCAGAGACAAGCGATGAAGATTGATTGCCGAAAACCATCCAGGGACCGATGTTTGCGGCATACTGCGCGCCGTGTTATGGTTTTTTCCACGAGCCCATTATCTTACTAGTTCTACGCGCAGAGAGGTGGTCAATGATGAAAGCTGTTGTTCGACAAGTCGTGTTTTTTGTATCCATTTCTTTATGCCTGTTTTGTTGGATGGGCGTCTCGCTTCTGGCGCAGCCAAGTGGTCAGAAACCAGGTCCATCTGAAATCAGTGACGCAAGCAAGCTCTTCAAGGATAACTGCGCTAAGTGCCACGGCAAAGACGGTCGCGCCAAAGGGCTTCATGGCAGACTGGTAGGAGCCCGCAACCTCACTAATGCAAAGTGGCAAGCGAGCGTGCAAGATGAGCAGATCATCGCGGCCATAAAGAAAGGTCCAGGTGCGATGCCTTCTTTCGAGAGGAAGTTTTCTCAGGCACAGATCGAATCGCTCGTGACGTATGTTCGCCACTTCAAACAAGAGGATGCCAAGTCAAACAAGAAGTAACTTGATGGAGCCGGGTTAGGGAACCTCGGGGGGTGGCTGCCGGACCCTCTTCGGCCCCTCCCCGTCCCCTCTGAGGTTCCTTTGACGGTGACGTTGCCCTCGCCTGATGGATACTCGGTTGGCCTAGAAACGACTCCGTTTCGCTTCCTTCAATGCTACCGCGGCTAACCTTGAATTGATGAGCGCATCAAGTCGCGGTAGACTCAAGCCGATGAAGGAACCCGGATATCTGAAGCTCCTCGAGTCTGGAGAGTTGGCGCGGCGCTGTGAGCGATTGATGGAGATGCTCGGTTGCTGTCGCATATGTCCCCGCGATTGCGACGTGAATCGCCTCAACGATGAGGTTGCCGCGTGCTACTCGGGGCTGCTACCGATTGTCTCCGCCTATACTGCGCACTTTGGTGAAGAGCCGGCCCTAGTCGGTACGCGAGGAGCGGGCAACCTATTCCTCGGCCTCTGCAATCTACGATGCGTCTACTGTCAGAACTATCAGATCAGCCAGACGTTCAAAGAGCAGCGCAAGAATGAAGTCACGTTCGAGCGCCTGGCTGAGATCTATCTTGAGCTTCAGGAGCAGGGTTGTCACAACATCAACTGGGTTTCGCCTACCCACTTCGTGCCGCAACTGGTCAAGTCGCTGCTTATCGCCGCTGAGCGAGGCCTCAAGTTGCCTGTCGTTTACAACACCAACTCCTACGATTCGGTTGAAGTGCTGAGGCTGCTGGACGGCATCGTCGATGTTTATCTGCCGGACCTGAAGTACAGCGAGGACGAGGCCGGCCGCGAGTACTCGAAGGTGACCGAGTACGTGCGCCATTCCCGAGCGGCCCTCAAGGAGATGTACCGGCAGATGGGAGACACCCTCGAATATTCCGATGACGGCTTGCTCAAACGAGGGTTGATTGTTCGATTGCTGGTGTTGCCCAACGACATCGCAGGCATAAGTGAATCGCTTAGATGGATACGCGACGAGTTATCCCCAAGAGTGGCGGTGAGTCTGATGGCGCAGTACTTCCCGACGAATAAGGTTGGCGGCGAAAGGTACCCGCTCATCTCGCGGAAGATTCGTTGGACGGAATGGCTGACCGCAATCGAGCAGATGGAATCACTCGGGATGGAGGAGGGCTGGCAGCAGGATTTCGATTCGGCTTCTGAATACTACCGACCCGACTTCGGCGATCTCAAGATGCCGTTTCGGGACGTAGCAGATTTCCGCCCTAACGACTAGCTCCGCGTCACCGTTTCATGGGCGGGGAGGTAGGGCGATCATGAGGAGATTCAGCCGGGGCTGGCGCTTTGTAGCTCTTTGGATCGAACCATACATAGTGGGCGCCGTTGTAGTATACGAATCCAGCCCGACCACCCAAAGTCTCGCTCAGAAAGTCTCCGCGAATCGACGGGATTTTCCCACCTTTTCTGGCAGCCGCCACCAGGTCCTTCTTTAACTCTGTCTTCATGCCGTCGCCGACCGCCCCTCTCAGGAGATAGGTCTGAGTCGCTTCTCGATTGCGCCAGCCATCCGGGCCGTACCCGTGGATTATGGCCAGCAGAACATCTCCGCGCTCAACTCGAACTTTTACGTCACTAGGCATTTTATGCACCAGGACTAAGGGACTGGCGAGGACAGATTTTAACGGCTCATCTCGGATCCAGTTTGCCAGCTCGGCGTTGATGTCATCCAGCCTTCCGTCGACCGGCGTCACAACGACGGCCAGGTCCTGATAGAGGTCTCCATTAAAGTCACCGACGAGGAAGGGCTGCTCTCGGCCGCTGTCGACAGTTACGGTTCCCTGATAAACGCTATTGATCTTCGCTTGTACTTCTGCGGGCAGCGGCTTTGAAAGATCCGGCGGCGAAGGGGGTGGCATTGGATCCGGCGGAGGGGCAGGTTGAGCTGTAGACGGAGGCTCGGCTATCGGTTGCTCTGGCCTGGCACAGCCGGCCAGCCCTATGGCTACAGCAGTGATTAAGAGAGACAGGCAGGAAGTGCATATTCTTGCGCGGAACATTCTGAACCACCTTCACCGACTAAGCACGATCGCACTGTAAAGCGTTACCACGCGAGTGCGCATCCGCGTAAAAGGGCTCGCCGAGCCATAGCTCGGCGAGCCCTGGAAGTGACTTTACGTACGCGTTGCCTCCATAATTCTGGATCAGAGCGACAATACGAACGCGATCAGGTTGGTCTTGTTGGTGTTGCTCAGGCCATTGAAGTTGTTCCTCGCAGTCGTGGCCTGACCAGCGTGACGCAGGATCGAGTCGTTGATTGTATGTTCCTCAGCATCGTGCATGAGTTCGTTCTTGGTACGCACACCCCACAGTACCGCGGTTCGCACCTGGTTGCGGGTTGCTTGCCCGCCGTTCTGGACGATGCCGTCACCGGTACCAATGTTGTGCAGCGCGAAATCGCTGAACGGGTGGATGACCTTGTTGCCAAGACCAAACGGCACGGTGAATGCCCCGCCGTTGATTAAGGTCCCAACAGCGGCGGTCGTGAAGTTGCGGGTGTGGCAAACGGCGCAGCCAATCACATCAAAAAGCACCGATCCGGCATTCGTGGAGGCATTCTGCGGACCCCGGCCCGGAGCCCTGAGTCCTCTCATGAACGCGGCGAAGTTTTCGACATCTTCATTGTCAGGGTCTTCTGGGTCAGCCACCGTATCAAACGCGGCCACCGAATTCCCGTTCGACGTATTCTCCGTGTTGGTCTGGGCGAAGTTGCTGGTGATGCCCATCTCGTTCAGGTACGCATCGGCCGAGAACGAGACGAGGCTGGCCTGTTGGTCCTTATGGCCAAAGCGTCCAACGCGGAGCGTGGCGCCATCTTCAAACACCGCAACGTTGATCAGTGTCCCACGCTGTGCTGACGGTTGAGCGGCTACGTTCGCGGTCAGTGTGCCATTCGCGATGGCCTCAACAAACCCGTCGCCAAAAAGCTGAAGAGAGACGCGGCGAGTCGTTTCGGTCTCGGCGGTGGAGATCCGTTCGTTTATGGCCGCTGCGACAGCTCGCTGGTTGATCAGGGAGCCGCCCGGCGCATCTACAAAGTTGCCGAAGGCATTCAGGTGGCCCGCCCTGAACTCCGTTATTTGGCTGCCACCGCCCGTCTCAGGGTTCTGATGGCACTCGCGGCAAGACTGGGTGTTGTAGACGGGGCCTAAACCATCGGCTACTCCCTCGACCTCTTCGAACGCGTCCCTGGCCTCGCCAAAACGGGCTACGTCGTCGGCGTCGCTGTCGAGATCACCATCGTAGTCGACTTGATTGAAAACATCTGAAACCGACCCCGGGGGAGTCGCCGTCGGCGTCGTAGCATTCATGTCGTGAGTTGGAGCTTCTGCTGCAGCTTGTCCTTCGACGGAACGAGTGAATCCAAACGGAACAATGATCGCCGCCGCGAAGAGAAACAATAGGGAAACCTTAAGGTATTTCATTCAGAGGGTCCTCCTTTTCCGGGACTTGGAGCACACTTCGTCCAAGACAGGTTAATTGAGTTAGCTGCCTGATATTTCTAGCTTGAGCGTGTACCCTTGGAACCATGGCTGGCTCGCACCCTCAGTCGGTCCGGCTGGGAGGCTATCACCCCGTAGCCTTCGGCAACCCACCGACCCCACTATAAAGAGCAAGGTCTACGGACATCCTGAATTGCGTTGGTTTTTTCGCCAGCTTTGCAGACACCTGAAAAGCAGCGCGACTCTAAATTAAATC
>JBGPFL010000313.1:0-6218 GCA_041483295.1 Blastocatellia bacterium
AGGCAGCCAGACTACTCGCGAATGGTATCGCCCGCTTCCTCCTTACAAAGAGGTGGAATGGTCGATGCGCAACAACACGAACTACATGGAGACCGGAGTGCTCTCGGCTCTGCAACTCACTGCCTCGTTCCCTAACGTGATCCTCGAAAACTTCTATCAGAAGAGCCGCAACTCGATCGAGTCGGGGAGGAAGAACGCGCCGTTCGGCTATATCATTCCTGCGGGCCAGCCGGACATGACGCGGGTTGCATTCGTCGTGAATACCTTACGGCTGCAAGGCATTGAGGTAGGGCGCGCGACCCGCGAGGTGAAACTAAAGGAAGGCGTCTTCCCGCCAGGCTCGTTGATAATCAAGTGCGATCAGCCCTACGGCAGGCTGGCAAAGATTCTCCTCGAGAAACAGGACTTCCCCGACCCGAATCTGCGGACCTATGACGATACCGGCTGGACGATGGGCTTGATGACTCACACCGAGGTGAAGGAGATCGCCGACAAAGCCATTCTGGATGTTGCGGTCGAACCGGTCAGTAAGTTGGAGATCGCCGGAACGCTGACTGGCGGCAGGGCGTCGGCCGCTTATGCCATCGCGCATAACGGTTCGAATAACATGGTCACGCTTCGCTATCGCTTGAAGGAACTGAAGGCCCAGGCCGTCGAACAGGCGTTCAAAGAGGGCAATAGTGAGTTCCCGCCAGGCTCTCTGATAATCCCCGTCAACCAGGGCAGCATCGATGTTCACGCAAGGGTCAAGGCGGCAGTCGAACAGCTCGGCCTGACCGCAACCGCGCTCTCGAGTCTCCCAGGTGTAGTAATGCACGATCTCGATCTGCCGAGGCTGGCCGTCTACAGCACGTGGGGCAACACTCAGGAAGTCGGGTGGGTCCGGCACGCACTCGACACGTTCGAAGTGCCCTTTGACTTGATCTACAAAGAGCGCGTTAAGAAGGGTGACCTCCGCGCTTCCTATGACGCGATCATCGTGCCCAACCAGGGGCGAGGCGGCAAGGGGATCGTCTACGACCTCGAGCGCAAGAGCAAGCCACTGGCTTACCAGAAGAGCGAGCGGTTCAAGAATCTCGGGACATATGGCGAATCGGAGGACATAACCGGCGGAATGGGAATCGCGGGAGTGGCCGAATTCGAGAAGTTCATTAACGATGGCGGGCTGCTGCTGACGCTCGGCAGTGCAAGCTTCTTCCCTCCCGAGTTCGGCCTCACCCGCACGATCGAGGCCGGGCGCACTTCACCGCAGTTCTACGCTCCCGGCCCCATCGTCGAAGCGGAGATCCTCCAACCCGCGCATCCGATCTTTTATGGGTATGCAAAGAGGACGCTCCCGGTGCGATATGCGAATGGCCCGTTGCTTCAGGTGCCCGAGCGAGACCGTGGGCGCCAGGTGCTCATGCAGTTCCCCGGCGGCGACAAAGCGGTTCTGAGCGGATTGATGAGAGGGACGGCGGAGATTCGCAACCGCCCCGCGATTGTCGATGTGCCGGTGGGGCGAGGGCGCGTGATACTGTTCGCGACCAACCCCTGCTACCGCTGGCAGAACCACGGCGAGTTCAACATGCTGTTCAACGCAGTTATGAATTACAACGACATCAAGACTATGGAGAAGAAGCCAGAGACGCCGGTTGCGGAGAAATAGAGATCAGTGCCGCGCGGAGGTAGCTTGCCACATCAGAAACCCCTGGATACACTTCATCACTATGCAAGGCGAATTGCGGATATTCTCCAGCTTCAAAGAGGCCGAAGAAGCTGATTCGGCTTTCTATGCATCACTCAGCCCGCAAGAGCGGCTGGATCTACTCCTCGATCTGATTTCCCGTCACCGGGAGTCTATTGGTGAAAATACAGAAAGACTTGAGAGAGTTTATCGAGTTACTGAACTCTCACGGGGTTGAGTACCTCGTTGTGGGTGGCCACGCCGTGGCTTTCACGGATATCCTCGGTATACGGCTGCTATCGACCTTCTGGTCAGACCTACAGAGGAGAACGCCTCGCGAATTGTAGCAGTCATGGAGAGGTTCGGCCTCGCGGACGCGGACAGTCTTAAGGCTACTCTAGTGCAGCGAGAGAAGATTGTTCAGATCGGACGGCCTCCGAACCGAATCGACATCCTGACATCAGCAAGCGGCGTCGATTTCGAGGAGGCATGGGAGCGAGCTATCTCGGGCAGCCTCGACGGACTTCCGGTGCGTTTTCCGGATCTCGGATGGCTTCTCAAGAACAAAAGGGCATCTGGTAGAGCCAATCATCGCACTGCCGTTGTGACCGCAGTGTCGGTCTTCTGGGCCGCCGAGACCGCTCATCAGGACATAGCCGGCGAGTCTCGCTAAATCGCTTGCCTCCGTAGGCAAGACATCGTAGTTTCTCAGTGCAATGAGCAGTAGTCGGCTGCTCAATATCGAAGTCGCAGTGCAAGAAGGAGGACGTATGGGAAATGCGGCTAAGCTCGCGAGCGTGATCTGCGGGTTGCTGGCTTTTTTGCCTGCGCCGATGCGGAGCGCCGTCACCCCGGCCGAGGGGCCCACAATCAACAAGCCTTCAATTCAGATCACCCTGCGCACCCATCAGCAGTATTATCGCGGCGGACAGAGAGACGACAGCACCTGGAGTTGGACGCCGCGGATCACATTCAGGGTCAACGGCCCCATACCTGCCGGCAGTCAACTGTCGGTTGAATTCACGTTGCCCTCGAACAAGCCCTGGATAAAGTTCGAATGCAACACAAACGAAACGAAGGAGGGTTATTGGTGGGAGACCGAGTGTGGGGTCAACACCGCTGACGTTAAGGACGAACAGGCCGCCATTGAAACTGGTTTGGCGGGATTTAAGATCAACCTGAAAAACGAACTTGAAGGAACAAACAAAACGCTCTTCTCTGGCAAGTTCAAAGTTGAGAGATTTCACGTCGGTGTGGTAGACCTGCCGAAGTTCAAGAATAACTTTTCGTACTACGTCAGCTACGATTGGGTCCTGCCGATCGGGTATGTCTACGGCCACGACGGGATGGACCATCGGCCCGGCTATCCACCATCACAGACCGAGGCGAGACTCACGTTCGTAACTTGGTTTAAGGGCGATCCCAAGAGTCTCGACTACGGCAAGTACGTTGCCTATCTGTATTATCAGGGCAAGCTCGTTGCCGATAGCGCAGGCGGCGACAAGTACGGCAACACGGGTTGCGAAGTCACGAATGCCGCCAACTATGAATCGCCTTACGGTTACTGCAGGCGGAAGTTTACGGTCAACGCGGTGGTATGGGACAAGCAACCGGAATTCCATCCGATGGATTTCCCAATGTATAAGAACCCGGGCGACTACGAGATCAAGGTGCTGCAGAACGGCAAGCTATCGCGTGTCGCAAAGTTCACAATGGGTTCAAACGGGCAACTTGTCGATACAGGAATCGGATCCAGGAACAGCTTTGGTACCGGCCGTATCGTGATCCCCGTGCAGATTCTCGGAGACCAGGACGGACAGTGGGACAGGAACGCTTGGAAGACAGAGGGCTTGTACGGAGGTCTGCTACAAGACTTCGCGGCGCCGTGACCAGCTTTTCGATACGGCGCTCGAACTGGCAGAGATGAACTACGTGCACCACACCTGATTCGAAAGGCCGCTCTTGCGGGGCTGTGGTAGCATCGTAGCTCACGCATAACTGAAGCATCTTCACCTCGAAGTCATTCGCTGTAGCGCGAGACGGCGGCGGGGTCGTTGCGCTGACATTGAAGTTCGCGCAGCGGAGTTCGATAAACTCCCTTCCCGTTTGGCCGCGCGGGGCCGGTGAACCTGCCGTTACACGCGTCTTCGTCTAGAGGAGATGGAACCATGAAGACAAGCCCCTTGTACCTTGTTGCGTTACTCGCCTGCACGTTCGCTGAGTCCGCCGCCCTGCAGTCCACGCGGACCTTTGACCTTGCCGACGTGCCCAAGAGCCAAGGCTGGCGGATCAGTGGCCGAACGGTGTCCATCGTCGAGGCCAAGGGAAAGACTGCACTCAAACTCAGCGAGGGGCCGGGGATGGGCGTCGTCTGGCTCGATGGCTACAAGTTCACCAACGGCGTCATCGAGGTTGACATGCTGGGGCGCAGTCAGCCAATTCAGGGCAGCTTTCTCGGCATTGCCTTCCGGGTCGTCGACGCCGAGACGCACGATGTGGTCTACTTTCGCCCCTTCAATTTCCGCGCCACCGACCCGGAACGCCACCGGCACGCCGTACAGTACGTTTCTCACCCGCGATGGCCTTGGCAAAGGCTCCGGGCCGAGCGCACCAATCAATACGAAAACGCGGTGGTGCCGGAAGTGGACCCTGACGAGTGGTTCCACGTCCGCATTGTCGTCGAACCTCCGAAAGTGACCGTTTACGTCAACGGGGCGGCGGTACCATCCTTGGTAGTGGAGGAGTTGAGCGACCGGTCCGATGGTTCGCTGGGCCTCTGGGTGGGCGAGGGTTCAGGCGGGCATTTCGCAAATCTCAAGGTCACGCTCAAGAAGTGAACCCGGGACGCCTAACAACGCGTTGAACCTGACGAGCCGGCGCCGGCTAGGATGGGCGTCGCCCGCAGGTTAACGTTAGGCGGATTCAAACGCGAATCCAAGTGGGTAGGCAGCCCGCCAGCCTCTCCTCGTTGACAAGTCAGACCTTGCTGTGGTCCCATCCGTTGAGTAAGAACTCTTGGACAGGGAGATCCCCAGGCTTGCTGGTAAGGTACAAATTCGCAGGTTCGGCGCGTGGGAGGTCCCGGTTGGTCGCCGGGCTGATGCTTTGCCTCCTGGCGCACGCGCTGCTGGTGGACCTGACCCACCACCATCCAGTTAAGCCGGTTCGCACATCTTCCGCGGGAGCGATCGCCGAGATTCAGGGCGAGAGCGATGCCCGGAGCGAATCCAGTTCGTCTCGTGAATCTGCCTGCCCGTCGTGCCGTCTTCATAACACGTTTTCTTCACAAGGCCGCTCCTCTTCGGTGACAGTTGAGTTGGCTGCGCGGGCGGTGGACTACGTCGCGCGTATCCTGGAACCCCACACTGAAGGTGTCCCCCTCCTGCTCTCCAGCAGGGCCCCTCCGCTAATCTGAAGTTCAATCCCTCATTGAGTGAGTTGCCGCAAGAGCGAGAGCCGGCTTTTTCCGAGCCCGCGGTTGCGATCGTTTCAACGCAGCGAAGGCTGACCGATCCCGCGAACACCCCGCTGACCAGCAGTTCTTGCTGCCACGCATAGTTCCGGCGCTCACGATTAAGCAGTCCGGTTCGCACGATGTCAAAGTGCGATTCGGCCATTGGACTTCGCAGTAACCAAGAGGAGATCTGGAGATGAACCGATACAAGCATATATTTGTAGCCTTGATTTTCGCCTGTTTGCTCAGCACTCTTACCCCAGCCGGCTTTGCTCAGTCGGGCGGAACAATCCGCGGCCGCGTGACGCTCGAGACGTCCGACAAGCCCGTGCATAACGTCACAGTGACGATCATACAACTCAAACGCTCGACTGATACGGACGATAACGGAACGTATGAGTTCAAAGACCTGACGCCCGGGAGATACGACGTTGTGGCGCACATGGACCACGTGCCCGATGTAGTACAGAGAGTCCAGGTGAGTGATGGGTCGCCTGCCACTCTCGACTTTGAGATGAGACTGAGAGTCGTGGGAGAGCAGGTGACGGTGACCGCCAGCGCCGGAGAAGAGACCTCGTTCAACTCCATTCAATCGGTTACGTCTCTGACCTCGGGCGAGATTTCGGAGAAGAACACTCAATCGCTCGGTGACGTGCTCGATCACGAGCCCGGCGTGGCAAAGCGCACGTTTGGGCCGGGGACATCGCGCCCGGTCATCAGGGGCTTCGATGGCGAACGCGTACTAGTGCTGCAGGATGGGAACCGAATAGGGACGCTCGGTTTTCAATCGGGAGATCACGGCGAACCGATAGACCTCTTGAACCTCGAAAAGCTCGAGGTGGTCAAGGGGCCGGCAACACTGTTGTATGGCAGCAGTGCTATCGGCGGCGTAGTTAACGCCATCACCGGACACCAGTCCGCTCACCAGGGTCTGCGGGGCTCCATCACTGCCATCGGAAGCACCAATAACTGGCAAGGTGGCGGGGGCGGCGGTATTGAGTACGGAACTAAGAACTGGCTCTTCTGGGGCACCGGCAGCGGACAACGCGCGGGTGACTATGAAACTCCACTCGGCAGGATCACTAACTCCTACACAAG
>JBGPFL010000314.1:0-6213 GCA_041483295.1 Blastocatellia bacterium
CGTCGACAACAAAGCCGAAACCGTCCGACCCTATCACGGTGCCCGAATGAACGATCACCCGCCTGCCGATTTGACAGTCATCGTAGATCGACACATTCGCGTGGACGACTGTGTCGTCCCCGATGCCGCAGCGGTTGCCTATGACAACCCCTGAATGCAACGTCACGCGGTCTCCTATCTTCGCGTTCGAACCGACTGTAACTCGCGGGTGAATGGATGCCTCCTCACCCAGGACCGTACCCTCGCCCAGAATGAGATCGGCGCTGACTCCGTGCGGCCGGTAGGGCTCCGAGTGCAGAATCTGTAACGCCCGGGTGAACGCAAGTTTAGGGCTCGGCGCGATAAGGAGATTCGACCTCGTACTTGGAATCGCCGACTTCACAATGATTGCGGTAGCGGCAGATTCGTCCAGCCGTGTCAGGTAGGCTGCATCCGTCGCGAACGTCACGTCGCCGGCTCCTGCTGACTCAAAGGGCTGAGCGCGCGTTACGACGGCTTCCGGATCGCCAACTAACTCGGCGCCTATTAGCTGGGCTAGCTGGCTCAGAGTGAGCATTCGACCTCCCGTTCTCAGAGATGGGCTTGCCTGGAAAGCTGAAAGTTTCCCATAACGCTTGCACAGGGTGCAAGCTGGGTAGAGATCCGGTGCATATGACTGTTCCGCCTTGCTGTGCGGACCTCGAAAGCTGGTGAGCTTCAGAAACATCTCAAAATGCGCGTCACGGGTTCGAGCGCACAATAGCTGAGTCGGATCCGATCGCTGCATTTTCAAGGATACTACCCAAAATGGGTATTGCCCGATGCAGCCGATGGGCATATAATCCGCTCGCCACTTTAAGAAACAAGAACGCTTCAAAGCAAAAGAACCTGCAAGTGCGCCTCTGGCCTTACCCCCAGAGTAGTTCCGTCCTTCACAAAGTCCGAAACTAACGAGTGGGTCTGGCTCTTCGCTCCGCTCCGTGGGAAGAAACTGGGGCTAAAGTACCCCTGTCGCGCAGTCTCTCATTGGAGGATAACAGCATGAAGAGATACGTGTGCCTACTGATACCCCTCGTGTTTTACTGCCTCTCGCTGTCTCGCACTGTCGCCTCGAGTGATTTGGCGAGGGCAAAAGAGCGCTATGCGGCAGGCGAAGCTCTGGTTAAGCTCAAGGACGGCCGAGCCGGATTACAGGATGTGATGCGCATCGTCGAAGAAATCGCTCCTCAGCACGGCCGAATTGAAGAGTTGTCTCCAAAGGCGGTAAAGGGAGCTTACCTGGTCCGGTTCGATAAGGGTGGTCCCATTGAAGAGACGATCGGCAGTCTGGCGGCAGACCCGCGCATCGAATTCGCAGAGCCGAATTTCATCTGCTCTCCCGCGGATACCGTACCCAACGATCCGTTCTTCGAGTTCATGTGGGACCTCAACAACCTCGGGCCCGATTTCGTGGGCAAGCCGGGCGCGGACGTCGGAGTGCTTAAGGCCTGGGACATCACTACCGGGAACAGAGACATAGTCGTTGCGGTGCTCGACACGGGGGTTGACCTGTCCCATCCGGACCTCGAAGCAAACGCCTGGACGAACCTGGGCGAGATTGCCGGGAACGGTATTGATGATGACCGGAACGGCTACATCGACGACGTGCGTGGGTGGAACTTCCTCGATGGCAACAACCGGGTCTATCAAGATCCCGAGATTGACGGACACGGCACCCACGTCGCCGGAACCGTAGGTGCGGTCGGTAACAATGAGCTTGGGGTTACCGGCGTCGCCTGGAACGTCCAGTTGATGGCGCTGAAATTCCTGGACGGCATCGAGAACAGAGGGTTCATCTCCAACGCAATCAGGGGCATCGACTACGCGATTGACCAGAAGCGGCGAGGCGTCGACCTCAGGGTCATCAACGCAAGCTGGGTTAGCCCGCACAAATCACACGCTTTGCGCGATGCGATAAGAGCGGCGGGCGACGCCGGCATACTGTTCGTCTGCGCGGCCGGCAACGAAGGACTCGACATTGACGAGGACCCGATCTACCCTGGCGCCTACGCCGGCGAGTTGCCGACACTGCTTCCGGTAGCGGCTCTGGACCGCTTCGATCGCATCGAGCCTTATTCGAACTACGGATTTCACACGGTGAGCGTTGGCGCCCCGGGAACCGCCGTGCTCGGACTGGCGCCGGAAGGTCAATACGTTGAGCGGAGCGGCACCTCGATGGCAGCGCCGCACGTCTCGGGAGTCGCTGTGCTGGTCTGGTCAAACGAACCTTCCCTCACTCCGGCTCAGGTAAAACAGCGAATAATCTCGACCGCAGAACCTGTGCCGCAGCTCGGCGCTTACTGTGCCGGATCAGGGCGAGTCAACGCCTTTAACGCCCTCATCGGAAGGGTCGTTCCACCTGGCGGTCCGGTGATCGGAAGGGTCGAAGCCACGAAGCGTGTACTTTCAGTTGACGGTCAGGGCTTCCTGAGCGGGTCGTCCCTGATCGAGATCAACGGCGTTGGGTTTAGAACCAATTACAACAAGGTCTTTCTCTCCCCGAATGGAACGACCCTGACGCGGCTGACCATCAAGCTCGGTCGGGAATTTATGCAGGAGTTGTTCCCGCTCGACGTCGACGTAGCAGTGGATGTGTTCAACACGACGACTCGCGAGAGGTCAGACACGTTCTACTTCACGAGGAGAAAAGCGAACGCTCCCGAATGAAGGATCCAGGATTTAGGATTTAGGATAACGGGCCATGCACTCCCGTCAGGCCGTCTCCTTCGTTGTGCTTGATTTCGTTTTGGGCGGCATACCATTTTTTGTCGCGGCTTTCGCTCTGAGCCTGCGTCGCCGCGGCATGACTCTAGCATCCGAGTTCAGGCTAGATCCTAAATCCCAGATCCTAAATCCTGATCCTAAATCCTAGATCCTACCGAATCGTTGTAACGGACGCCGAGCTATTCCCGTATTCTCCTTGTTCGTTGGCCGATTCCGCCGGAATAAACCCGCGTTCCGGATTAGATTCACGCCGTCTATCGACTGGAGGGACTCACCATGAGGCCCATGCTGCCCCTCATGACCTGCGCTCTCGTGCTGGCTGCCTTGGGGTTTGCCCCGCGTGGCGGTGATCAGGTCACAATGCCTGCTGCTCACTTTCACCACCTTCACCTCAACACCCCGGACCCGAAGGCCGCCATCGATTTCTACACCAGTAAGTTCGACTGCGAGAGGGGTCGCTTCGCGGGTGCGCTGGACGCAGTATGGGCGCAGAAGTCGTGGCTGCTGTTCACAAAAGTAAGCAGCCCGCCGCCGTGGGAGCTGACATCGGCAATCTGGCACTTCGGCTGGGGAGCTGAAGACATGAAGGCCACCTATCAGAAGCAGCTGGATATGAAGACCAGGTTTTTCACGCCGATCACGGAGCTCGGCACCAACTTCTTCTACGCCTATGTTGAAAGCCCCGATCGCGCGCTGATCGAGTTGAACACTGCGAGCCACCACAACTTCGGCCACCTGCATCTTCTCAGTGAAGACCCGGTCTCGGCGGGAGAGTGGTATATGAAGTACTTCGGGGCAACCCGGCGCGGCAACCCGACAACTCCGCCTTCGCGTGAGCCGCGCCTCCGAAACGGGATTCAGGTCGGCCCAAGCATGTCGCTGATGCTCGACAACGTGAACATCATCATCTATCCAGTCCAATACTCGAGGCAGGTCTACGGCGATCATTGGAAGGGAAAGACCGAGATGTCGCCGACGAAAGGCAGAGTGGTCGACCACGTGGGCTTCAGCTTCGACAATCTGGCCGTGGCGCTTGAAAAGATGCGCAAGGACGGAGTGAAGGTCACCGACGAGATTAAGAGCGCGGCGGGTGGCAAGATCAAGTATGCATTCATCGAAGGGCCTGATAAAATCCGCATCGAGCTGGTTGAGGGCCAAGCACAAAAGGAGTGACGGGATCATCGCTCAACCACTCATCATCACTGATCTCAAAACAGGAGGAGATATGCGACGAGGGTTCATTTTCTTGGTTGGCATTCTACTGGTCGGATTGATGGAGGTCAGCGCCCTGGCGCAGGACAAGCTGCAGGGACGGTGGGAAGGCAAGGCTCAGACGCCTCAGGGAGAGATGCCCGCCACGGTGACATTCAAGAAGGAGGGCGACGCCTACACCGGCACAATAACCTCGATGCGCGGGGTTCTGCCGCTCAAGGAGATCAAAGTTGAGGGCGACAACATTACCGCTCAATCCCAGGTGGATACCGGGGGAGCGGTTGTTGTCATCAACTACAAGTTCACCGTTCAAGGCGAGAAGCTGGCGGGTAAGGGCGAACTCGATTTCGGAGGCCAAACCATGAGCTTCGACTTCGATCTTAAGAAGGTGAGCGACAACCCGACGCCAGCCGGGACAGGTGGTCCTGGGCAGCAGGGAGGCCCGCAGCTGCAGCAGCAGAGGCCTCAGGTACCGCAGCCGCAGCAGAAGCCATCGCTCAATTATTTCGCCGGCCAGTGGAGCTTCAAGTGGGTCGGGCGCGAAAGTCCGCTCGGTCCGGGCGGTCCACGAGAGGGCACTGTGACCTTCAAGCCCGACGCCGGCGGCAAAACGCTCGAAGGCCGTCTGGAAGCAAAGACCGAGGAAGGCGCCCTGAGCAACACAATGATTGTCGGCTGGGATGAACCGACCAAGACGCTTACCTTCAGTGAACGGATGAGCAACGGCATCCAGATAACGAGCAAAGGCGATTGGAGCAGCCCGATCTCAATTCGCTGCACCGTGGAACCGATCAAGATCAAGGGTCACACTCTTCTGCTCAAGAGAATAATATCGGTGATCGCCGGGCATTCATTCGGAATCACCGAAGAGTTGTCCGAGGACGGCGGCCCGTTCATCAGGCTCGGCAACGCATTGTTTACCAGAGTCAGCACAGTTCAATGAACGACTTCGAACTCACAAGAGCGCACAGCAAATGCGCGTATTTCTCTCGCCGTGAGAGAGCGATTCGCACACTGTTGCCCGTTCGCGTTTTGTGCGCGATTACAACCCACCCTACACCGGAGGATCACCATGTGGATACCGAAATATAAGCGCGATGCTCAAAAAGGAGTGGACTCGCCCATTCCCACTCAGGTCGTCTCTAACGAAGAGTTCATCCCGAGGCCGCAGAGCAAGAAGCAGCAAGAGGTCGAGTATCTGATCGGCAAGTGGGGTGAAGAGAACGCCCGCAAGCTCGGCTTGAGCCGGCGCAGCTTCATGCGCACGTCGATGGGTTTCGCGACCGCGGTGCTCGCAATGAACGCCGTGCACGGGCCGTACTGGGAGGTCGACGCCGCCGAAGCCTTCGAACCCGACGCGACCGCGGAGAGATGGCCAAAGGGCGAGTACTTCATCCTGGACGTGCAGACCCACTTCACCAACTCGTACGACCTCGGGTTGGAGCGTCGAGCGGGGACTGGAGGCGGCTTCCGCCAGTATGAGTTTCTGAAAAATATGGGATTCAATCTTAAGGCCGATGCTGAAGCATACAGCTTCCACAATTTTGTCAAAGAGATCTTCTTCGATAGCGAGACCAGCATGATCGTCATCAGCGGCGTGCCAAGCAAAGAGAAGCAACGCGACGACACCGGCAAAGTCCTGGAAGGGGCCGACCGCAGCAAAGCCGGCCTGCCGAGCTGGCTCATGACCAAGCGCAAGAAGGACCTCAACGATCTCGCAGGCTGTCAGCGGGCGTTGTGTCAGGGGAACGTGGCCCCAAATCACTACTGGGACAAAGCCACGGACAAGCCCGATTGGCCGGCGCTGTGGGAACAGATGGAACGCGAGGCAAAGCTCTATAAGATCGATTCGTGGAAGTGGTACTGCCACACCGATCCGGGTGGAAGCGGCGGCGGATTCCAGCTTGACGACTATATGTCGGCGAAGTTCTACGAAAAGGCAAGGCAGTTGGGCGTCAGACTCTTCAGCGTGCACAAAGGATTCTCGTATCAATCGCGGACACTCGGGCATCTGGCCAATCCACAAGATGTCGAGAAGGCTGCGCTGCAGAACCCAGACCTGACCTTTGTCATTTACCACTCCGCACTCAAGCATGGAACAAACGAACCGGGCTACATCGAGAGCAATCAGTTCGATCCGAAGACCGGCGACTTCCTGTGGCACAACGTGCTCATGGACATCAAGAAACGCAATCCAAGACTCAACAACGTATACTGCGAGATAGGCTCGTCGTTCGGATTGCTCGCCGTCGAAAACCC
>JBGPFL010000315.1:0-6209 GCA_041483295.1 Blastocatellia bacterium
AAAATGTTCTGTCCAAAATGCGGGGGAGAGGCAACGGAGAGTCAGAGGTATTGCAAGACCTGCGGAACTCACTTGCAGATGATCTACGACGCGCTTGGCGGCAGTGAGCACAAGGGCGCCTACGGCGGGATCGCTGGAAAGATAGATGTCGAAGCGCTGAGCCGTAACGCGAGGAAGTTTGCCGAGAGTTTCAAAGCCGGCTGGGTCGGGTCTGAAATTCGAAGGCACGGCTGGCGTGGGGGCGAGGCGTGGAAGGCTGGTTGGACCGGCGCAACGGCTGAAAACAAGCCGGTGAAGGTGACCGCACCTCCTCAGCCGCAGCTACCGAAGCCAAAGGAGTGGCTGCGCTACTCGTGGCAGCACAATCTGCGAGAAGGGCTCTTGAGTCTGTTTGCGGGAACCGGACTCGGGCTCGCCTTATATTACTTCTCCCGGCCGCCATACTTTAGCGACGTGCTGAAGGGGATCGGAGGGTTGTCACATGCCAACGTCGACCTCGACGCAATAACGAGGCTGGCCGGCCTCATCTGGTTGTTCGCTGCTATTCCGGTTCTCAAGGGACTGGCTAAGATCATCTACGCGGCTTTCTTTGCGGAATCGATTTCGAGGCTTACGGAGCGGTTCATACCGCAACCCGTGCAGGTTGTCACAGCTCAGCAGCCTGCGTTGTCGCCCCAAGAGGAGCCTGTCCGCAATTTTGAGAATCTGAGCGAGCCAATCTCAAGCGTGACGGAGCACACGACCCACATAATAGATGGGGCGCCGCCGGTGGGAAGAGCGAAGACGAACGAGTGACCTAATCCCTCCTCAAGTTGGGGGCGCCTCAAGGAAGCGGCGCCCCCAAAACAAATTCCCTGCCTTCAACCCGCTATTTCAACGCATTCTCGATGGCCTGAGTCACCTTGTCGCTCTCGGGTTTGTCAGGAGTAGCGAAGCGAGCGGCGATCTTGCCGTTCTTGTCGATCAGGAATTTGTTAAAGTTCCAACTGATGTCGCCGCCGAAGTCCGGGTCGGTGGTCTTGTCGGTCAGGAACTTGTAGAGGGGATGTATATCGGAGCCCTTCACAGATATCTTCGAGAAGAGCGGAAAGGTCACATTGTATTTCATCGAGCAGAAGGTCTTGATCTCTTCGTCGGTGCCCGGTTCCTGCCCCATGAAGTTATTGGCTGGGAATCCCAGGATGACAAAACCCTGGCCCTGGTACTTTTGATAGATTTTCTGAAGTCCCTCGTACTGCGGAGTGAACCCACACCGGCTGGCAACGTTGACGATCATGACTACCTTGCCGCGGTAGCTGCTCAGTTTGACCTCCTTGCCGTCGATGCCTTTCATTGTGAAGTCGAACACGGACTTCGGTTCATCTCCCATAGCCGGTTTCTCTTTCGCCTGACCCTGGAAACCCGGGACGAGACAGGCGAGAATCATCATTACTAAAGTGAGCGTTCTCTTCAAGGCGTAACCTCCGTCGTCGATTTTGCGGGCAGCACGACACTATACAACATACAGGCCAGTGTAAGCTATGCGGCAAACAGAATGTCAACGCACGACCTTCTGGGTATTTCACAGTCGAAAGTGCTTCGAGGCTGTTCACCGCAGACGCGCAAAGGACGCAGAGGGGGCGCAGAGAATTGATTCTGGTACTCTGCGCTTCCTCCGCGTCCTCCGCGCCTCCGCGGTGAAGCGGGTTCGAGCGACGGCCGAAGGGGCTGATTGACTCTCTCTGCTTCTTGCTCCTCGCATCCGTCCGGCATAAGATGGTCGCTGACACAATGAGAAAGGCCATCCTATATCTCTTCTGCTGTTGGGCTGTTCTGCATCTGGCCCGCGCGGCTGCCTCGTATCCTCAGGCTCCTGCGCCCGCCGCCGCACCTGTCGACTTCATCCGCGACATACAACCCATATTTAAGCAGAATTGCTATGCCTGCCACGGGCCCGGCAAGACCAGTGGCCGGTTACGTCTCGACTCAAGCGTCGCAGTGATCGAGGGTGGGATCTCGGGCAAGGCCATCGTTCCCGGCAACAGCAAGCAGAGCCTGTTGGTCGCGCGTCTGCTCGGGCAGAACCACATGCCGCGCATGCCATTGGCGAGCGAACCCCTCACTCAACAGCAGATCGCACTGATAGCCGCCTGGATCGACCAGGGGGCAAAGGGAGCCGACGAAGCGAGCGCGTCCACTACGAAGATCGAGAGGCACTGGGCCTACCTCAAACCGGTTCGGCCCAGGCTGCCGGCGGTCAGGAACAGCTCGTGGGTTCGTAACCCGATCGACGCCTTCGTGCTGTCCAGGCTCGAGAAGGAGGGCCTCGCTCCTTCGCCCGAAGCATCCAGGGAGACTCTGATTCGCCGGTTGAGTCTGGACCTGATCGGACTGCCGCCGGGCCTTGAAGAGATTGACGCGTTTCTTGCAGACAAGACCCCGAACGCTTACGAGAAGATTGTCGATCGGCTGCTCGCCTCTCCTCACTACGGCGAACGATGGGCGCGGCCGTGGTTGGACCTCGCGCGCTATGGCGACACGAACGGCTACGAGAAGGACAGACGCCGCGCGGCGTGGAAGTATCGAGATTGGGTAATCAATGCCTTGAACAAGGACATGCCTTTCGACCAGTTCACGATCGAACAGGTCGCCGGTGACATGATTCCCGGCGCAACCGTAGATCAGAAGATCGCAAGCGGCTTCCATCGCAATACGATGTTCAACGAAGAAGGCGGGGTCGATCAGGAAGAGGCGTTGTGGGAGACGATTGTGGATCGGGTCAACACTACGGCAACGGTATGGCTGGGGACTACCCTGGGGTGTGCGCAATGCCACAATCACAAGTACGATCCGTTCACCCAGAAGGAGTACTACCAGCTCTTCGCCTTCTTCAACAACACCGACTACCGCTTCGAGGGCGATCCAAAGGTCTCAGAGCAGAAGCTGGTTGAGACCAGGCTCGAATTGCCGACGCCGGAGCAGGCTGCAAAGAAGAGAGAGATCGATGCGGAGATCGCGAGCCTGGAAGAGTCGCTCAAGGCGCCGCATCCTGAATTGGAGAGCGGGCAGTCGGAGTGGGAGCATGAGGTGTTCAACGCATCGGCGAACTGGACAACGCTCGACCCCGGCTCTCTGTCATCCGGCGGCGGAGCGACGCTAACTCTACTCGGCGACAAGTCAGTTCTGGCCGGCGGGACCAACGCAGGGAAGGAGATCTATACGACGGTAGCCACGACGAAGCTGACGTGTATCACAGGCCTGAGGATCGAAGTGCTGCCGGACTCCAGCCTGCCCCATGGTGGGCCTGGCCGCGACGCGGATGGCAACTTTTTCATCACCGGCGTCGAGGTTGATGTCGCGCCGGCGGATGGTTCAGCGCCCGCCGCGCCGTTAGTCTTTTTCAATGCTGCGGCGGACGATTCGATCAGCGGCGGCGGTTACGATGTGAAGAATCTGCTCAGGACCAGGTCCGGACCGTTCGGGTGGGCCATCGATGCGACGAAGGAGCCGGTTCGGTTAGCTCGGCAGGCTGTGCTGATTCCGAAGGATCCGTTCGGCTTCGACCAGGGAACTACGATTCGGATCCGGCTTAAGCACGAGCTTGATACATCGCCGCGAAGCATTGGCCGCTTCCGGTTGTCGATCACGAGCGCAAAGAACCCAATCGCCATCGTCAACGTCTCTGCCCTGACCCGGCCAATCGTGGCTATTCCTGTCGAGGAGCGCGCGAAAGAACAACGGGAGGCGCTGTCTGCCTTCTACCGCTCGATCTCGCCGGCGCTCAAGTTAATCAAAGGCCGCATCGCCGAGCTAAGACGATCAGCCGACAAGCTCGGCACTATTAGCGCGCTTGTGATGCAGGAGCGAGACCTCGCCGAGAGGCCGTCAACCTACCTTCGAGTACGCGGGACCTACACGAACAAGGGCGAGCGGGTCTTCACCGGGGTGCCCGCCGCGCTTCACCCGTTCCCAGAGAGTCAGTTGCCGACCCGCCTCGGACTGGCTCGCTGGCTGGTCGACGAGAGTAACCCGCTGGTTGCGCGGGTGACGGTGAATCGCTTCTGGGAACAGTTCTTCGGACGGGGCATTGTCGAGACGAGCGAGGACTTCGGCACGCAGGGCGACCGGCCTTCGCATCCCGAACTGCTCGACTGGCTGGCGAGCGAGTTCATGCAGCGGGGCTGGAGCATGAAGTCGATTCATCGCTTGATCGTCACGTCGGCGGCTTATCGCCAGTCTTCAAGGGTGATTCCCTCGCTTCTGGAACGCGATCCTTACAACCGGCTCCTGGCGCGGGGTCCAAGGTTTCGGATGGAAGCAGAGATGATTCGCGATGTCACGCTGGCATCGAGCGGCCAACTGAGCCGCAAGATAGGCGGCCCAAGCGTTTTCCCCGCTCAGCCCGAGGGCATCTGGAACATCCCTTATAACGATGATCGCTGGGTCGAGAGTCAGAATGAGGATCGCTATCGGCGAGGTCTGTACACATTCATTCGCCGGACATCGCCTTATCCGTCTTTGGTGACATTCGACGCGCCGAGCCGCGAGTTCTGCACCGTCAGGCGGGTTCGCACGAACACTCCGCTTCAGTCGCTTACCACGTTGAACGATCCGGCCTTCTTTGACGCCGCGAGAGCCCTCGCCAGGCGGATCGTCACCGAATGCGGCCCGGGTGTGGAGGCGCGAGTGGCACATGGATTCCGGCTTTGTGTTGGGCGGAGACCTCAGTCGAATGAAGTGGCCCGGCTGGTTGCGCTCTACAAGCAGGAGCTTGAGCGCTTCCAGGCAGATGTTAGGGTAGCCGCGAAGATAGTTGGGGAAGCGCCATTGCAGACCGACCTCGCCGAGCTTGCTGCATGGACGATGGTGTCGAATGTGCTGCTGAATCTGGACGAGACGCTTACTAAGGAATGAGCGAATGAATGATCGATTGGACAGAGACGAGCCGCTCAGGACGATCACTCGCCGGCACTTCTTCAGGCAGGGCGGCTTTGGTGTAGGCGCGATGGCGCTTAGCGCGTTGCTGGACGACAAGCTGTTCGCTCGGACGCAGGCCAGCCAGTCCGCTAATCCCGCCAATCCTCTTGTTCGCCGGCCGCCACACTTCGCGCCAAGGGCGAAGAACATCATTTATCTATTCATGGCGGGAGCGCCTTCGCAGCTTGACCTGTTCGACTACAAGCCGAAGCTCAAGCAGTTTAACGGTGAGGAGATCCCTGAAGAGTTCGTCAAGGGGGAGCGCTTCGCTTTCATCAAGGGCGTGCCAAAGCTCCTTGGCTCGCCCTACACCTTCAAGCGTTATGGCCAGTCGTCTGCTGAGCTGTCGACGCTCCTGCCGCACCTGTCCACCGTCGCGGATGATCTCGCGATCGTTCGGTCCCTGCACACCGATCAGTTCAATCACGCGCCGGGCCAGATCTTCATGAACTGTGGATCGAGGATCATCGGCCGGCCCAGTATGGGATCGTGGCTGACGTACGGTCTTGGGAGCGAGAACAGCGATCTGCCGGGATTCGTGGTCCTCTTGTCGGGCGAGAACCAGCCCGATGGCGGCAAGTCGTGCTGGGGCAGCGGCTTTCTGCCGTCGGTGTATCAGGGGGTCGAGTTCAGATCGAAGGGCGATCCCGTGCTGTTCGTTTCCAATCCGGAGGGCGTGACTTCGGAAGGCCGCCGGCGAACACTCGATGCTCTGAGGGACCTAAATCAAGAGCACCTGAAGGAGGTCGGCGATTCCGAGATCGCGACGCGCATCGCCTCTTACGAGATGTCGTATCGAATGCAGACCTCGGTCCCCGAGCTGACCGACATTTCGAAGGAGCCGCAGTCGATTCACGAGATGTACGGGACCGCGCCGGGTAAGGCGTCATTCGGCAATAATTGTTTGCTCGCTCGACGCCTGGTCGAGCGAGGGACGAGATTCGTTCAGCTATATCATCGGGGTTGGGACACACACGGGAACTCCGGCGAAGCGGACCTGATTGCCGGGCTGGGCAAGATGTGCGTTGACACGGATCGGGCTGTGGCAGCCCTTTTGAAGGACCTGAAGCAGCGAGGGTTGCTGGAGTCGACGCTGGTGGTCTGGGGCGGCGAATTCGGCCGCACGCCGATGAATGAAGGGCGCGGCGGATCTAAGTTTCTCGGCCGCGACCATCATCCGCGGGCCTTCACGATGTGGCTTGCGGGTGGGGGGATCAAGCCTGGAGTGACGATTGGCCAGACGGACGAGCTTG
>JBGPFL010000316.1:0-6206 GCA_041483295.1 Blastocatellia bacterium
CACTCTCCTCTTCTCACCGGAACACGACTCCGCAGACGGACACAAACGAGGTCTCATGTTCATCGGCCGGACAGCGATCGTATGACACCCGTTCGCCCTGCACCTCGCCCAGCATTCTCATTGCGAGATAGATCGGCGACACGCCGCACACGTTGTTTCTGTCCTCTACTCGCTTGATCGCCGCGAAGAACCCTCGCGCATCTCCTGCACACATCCGCTCGATCAGTTCGTCATCGGCCTCTTTCAGCCGGGCGCGCCCCGCCATCTCCACAGGTGCGCCCCCGAACGCCGGACCGACGTGTGACAGGTCCCCGGCCGCTACAACAAGCGTCCGGCGCCCGCCTGTCTCACGTTTGAGGGCTTCGACCAGAAGGCTGTTTGCCCGATCGCCCTCAACGTCGGCCTCGCCGCTGACGAAGTTGCCGAACCCGCCGCAGAGAATAGGAACGATATCGACCGGCCGACTTTCACGTATGTAGTGGAGCCACACCGCTGCCAGTTCGATCGAATGTTCGCCGCGATGATGGAGCTCGCCGGCAAAGGCCTCCTCTTCGCCGATGGCTTCAGCAACACGGTCCACAACCTCGCGCGCGGTCGGAAGGACCCCGAAAGGTGTTGCATAGTTCTGGCGCGTTAGAGTGACCGGCCTCTCCCCTCCAAAGTGATTTGTGCCCAGAAGCACGACCAGCTCCGCGGCTTTGACCATCTCTTCGGCGCGTTTCCACACTCCTGCGTAGACCGGTCCGCCGCGCGCGTAATCGATGTGAGGACTCACCAGCCCGCAGCCGTTGGATCCAGGCGGCTGAGGAATTGCGTCGATGTTTTCCGCCGCTTCGATGTAACTCTCCAGCAGGCATCGAAGCTCATCGGGGTCGGCAGGATAAGACTGGCCAGCCAGCGCCGGCGGCCGCGCCTCAGCCTCGCGGTAGGCGGCCAGCGCTCGCTCGTGTGCTTCGGCGAAGCGATGATTCTCCAGCAGCAGCGCCTCATCCAGAGCCGACAAGAGCTCGCTGATTGTTCCAGGCTCGATGCCCAGTCCGGAGATCAATGCATGAGCAATGCTGAGATGGCGGGCGTCTTCTCGCGTGCCATCGCACAGCGCAAGCACGCTAGCAAGCTGGTGAGGAACCAGCAGGAGCGTCTCGGTTAGTCGTAGCGGATCACGCAACAGGAGCAGCGAGCGGCCCTCGTGAACGACGGGCCGCACATCGATGTTTCGGAGTTTGGGATATCGTATGAGAGTTGAGCCTGTCATTCGTGGGTCCGGCAGAGGAGGCGGCGCAACGACCAATACTAGCAGCGTGCGGAAAAACCTGCTTGCCACTAAGACACCAAGGCACGAAGGAGCACGAAGGCAGAACTCGGCCGCCTTTAACCTGGTGCGGCTTTGTGTCTTCGTGTCTTTGTGGCGATCCGCTTTCTCAGCATCCAGCCGGGGTCTTAAAAAGAGTCAGGCCACCGAAGACACAATAAGGATGGAACAGGGAATCCTCCGCTCCATCCTCCGTGTCTACGCTCTCCGTCGCGTGGATTGCCTCTCAAGCTAACTCGCCGAGTACTCGTTCCAGACGCCATTCGCTTCGACGAGGCTCCTCAGCGACCCCTTCTTCCGGCTGTCCGAATCACCATCTCGGTGCCGCGCTCCATGACGAGGTCCTTGTTGCCTTCGACGTACACAGTTCCGACCCCGGCCGCGCCGCCGATTATCGCGCCCAGGATAGCGCCCTTGGCTCCGCCCGCGATCCCTCCGATGATAGCGCCCGCGGTCGCCCCCACACCTCCGCGAACCGTTGAATCATTAGTGCGGCTGCCGCTCTCGACCTGCCCCTCCGCATCGACCTTCTTAACGCTCTCAGATTCGATCACCTTCACCAGGTCGGCCTTGAGTGGTCCGCTCCGGCCATCGGCCAGCGTGATGCTATCGAAGGTAAGCGAGAGTTCGGTCTTTCCGCTTACCCGGCCCGAACGGTTGAGAGCCGCGATGTGGCCTGTGACCGTGGCGCCTTCGTAAGCAGCAGGCATGATGACATTAGCTGAGAAGGAGTCGCCGACTCGATTGGTCTTGGTGTCTATGGGCGTGGTCAGTTGAATGCGCAGCTCGGTGTCGCCTGCGATATCGGGCGGGCCGGAGTGCCGCGAACGGGTGGGCTGAGGTTGCTGTTGCGGTTGTTGCTCGCGCTGCTCTCTCGCTCGCTGGGCGTCCGCCATCGCGGCAGCCTTTGCCAGCACCAGGGCGTTGGTTGGAACTGCCGGGTTGCGCGGTCTGCCGTAGTAGCCATCCGTATGACCCATCTCGAATCCGAGCTCGTAACCCTGACTGTACTCTTGAGATGAGCGATGGCGGGCATCGTATGAGTTTTCGCGCTGTTGGTAGCCTCCGGAGTTTTGCCAGTCGCGAGGCACGCCTCTGTGCCAGTCATTCACACCTTGAGTAAAGCCGGCGCCGTATCCTCTCTGATAGCCCTGTCCGAAAACCGACCCGACGGCCGGCTTCAGTGGTGCGGGCCGAGCCGTTCTCCGCTGTTGCGAGTATGCAACAAGCGACATCCCGAAAATTACCAAAACTGCCAGCACCATTGCCGACATTGAACGAAGCCTCTCTGTTCTTCTCTGTCTCATCATTTGAATCTCCCTTACTTACCTTGCGTGGCTGATCTCGGTAAGGCTTCTGCCAGCCTTATTGAATGCGATCACCGATCATTTGAGTCCGAGTCCCTTCGAAGCGTTGCATGAAAAAGGTAACACCGTCATCTCACACTTTTCCACTCGCCGGCGCTCCCGGGACGGGCGTGGAGCTTTTTGCGCGGTGAGCGAACGAGGGGGCTGCTTATCTTTTTGGAGGAGAAACCAGTGCAGGACCTTGAAAAGAGTTCCTTCATCGCGGAGGCGCAAAGACCGCGGAGATTGCGCGGAGAAAGATGGATAGGCGCAGTGTAAGTGTTCTTTCCTTGCGGTGAGACGATCTTCAAAATGGAGTTCCAGGTGGAGGCAGTTGGAACTTTGTAGCGGAAGTCTCTGCGCCACCTCTCCGGACTCTGAGCCTCTGCGGTGAAGCGCCTGTCAGGAATCACTCGACAAGTCCTACACAGTCGCCTTATGAATCATCCTCTTGAGCCGATGAATCTTTCGGCGGACTTCCTTCAAGCGGGTGCTGTCGTGAGCACCGACAGCCTGATCCCGCTTATGCTTAAGTTCTTTGATCTGCGCTTTGATGGCGCCTTTATTCAAGCCGACAACTTCGTGGTGCTCGTGCTCGATATTGAGGGACTTCGAAAGCGCCCGCAGGAGCTCGTGCTTATGCATAATGGTGTAACCCTTGAGTGCGTCGTGGTCGCTGGCTTTGGCGATCTCGCGAAGCTGGGCCACGGTCTTCTTCTTGAGTTCTTCCAGTGTGTAAGCCATGGTATCGTTTCTCCCTTCAGATTGGTGCTGGGATCGGTTAGTATTTGGGGACCAGCTACCCCGGAGCGGTGAAATGTGCAGCGGCGACTTTTGGGTTGTTCGAAGGCACGTACGATTCCTACGGAATCGGTGCCGTCCGTGGCCGCCTTCTACAAATTATTGAACTCCTCCGGAGTTCGCAGCTCTGGACGTAGTCTCACTCTAATCATGGTGTTGCAAGGGCGACTGGACTCGCCCGAGGAACTCGGCAATCGGACGCGATCATCCAGAGTAGCTTTGGAGACCGCCTCAAGCTGAATTCTACCAACTGCTAACCCGGGAAAAAGATCTGTAGACTTACGCTACGTTTTGTCCGTGCAATTCTGTCCCAAGTGTAGTACAATCCCGCCCGTTGAGAGGGTAATAAGATTTCCCGGGTCGCCGCTTCCGAGGGCGGTGAACGAATGGAAGCTCAGGTTTGAATCGATGCGTCACCGTTTGCGCGGTACCGAGATCAACGGCCGAAGCGCCAGACGAGCAATGCAAGTACAACCAGCAATGCAAGAGGACCAGGGTTGGGGTCGTCCGGATGGGGAAGGTTCGGGTCGTCAGTTTTATTCCCCTGTTGATCCGGCGGCGATGTGGGATGATTTTCCGGCGTCTCGCCTGCGTCACACACGCAGTCGTCACTGCTGCCGCATTCGCACCACTCGTCGGTGTGGCCACTGAGTATGCTGTGACCCGCGAAGGCAACCTGGGAGTTAGAAGCCGAAGTCCTGAGTCCATTGTCCTGGCACCGCGAAACCAGAAACGGGAGAAGCAAAATGCCGACGGCCGCAAATAAGAGGGTTGCTCTTGTCCTCACTGGTTTGTCCTCCTTCAAGGGGCTCTGCGATCCGACAGGACCTATCGCTGCTGGGAACGCATTCTATCAGTTCCTGGTCCAGGCTGTTCATGCAAATCGGGGTTTTAGCGAGTTGGGCGACCGACTCGCTGTCCTTGCCGAGCATGCCTATGCATTCAGACGAATGGATGGCCTTAGCGAATTGAGCCGCATGTTGATCGACCTCCCGTTGCCGGTTCAGTATGAACAGATTGGCCTCTACTATCAAGCTCTTTCCGTTCAAAAGCCGGAGAGCCGCAGCCATCTTGAGCAGACGGCGGATCTGCTTCAGCGGGTTGCCGACAAAGCAACGCCGTTTTATCGGCTTCGAGCGCTGCAGGCATTGGCCGCGAACCTAATATACATGGGGGATTGCCAGTCTGCTTCGCTCCTATACCGCGATGCAGCGCGGCTCAGCTCTCGCGACGGGATTTGCAACGCTCCGATGTCAGTTTCACTGCAATCTAATCTAGCGGTCATTAAAAGTATAGAGGGTAACCACCGCGATGCGGTCGCGTTGCTGGAGAACGTCCGTCCGCTGGCGCAGTCGATACGTCTGGCGCGCCCACACATTTACTACAGCTATCTGAACAGCCTGGCGGTAGAACTAGGCGCGGTGGGTCGTTTAGAGGAGGCCGAGCGCGCCTCATGCATTGTACTTCGATCGCCACTCGCAACCGCATACCCCGAGTGGCACGAAACAAAAGACGAGCTAGTGATCCTAAGGGGAATTCGAGCATCTCGCTCACACATTGCACTTGGCCAGCCACTTCCTGTAGCCGAGAACCCAGTCTCAAATAATGTCGTGCCCCTCCATGCTTTCAATCGTGGAGTCGGTATGGCGGTGGGCAGTTCTCCGCCGATGTTTCCCGGCGAAGAGGCCCGCATACTCAACTTCAGGTGTCGGAACGAAAAGATGGCGAAACAGTCTCGCAAGACCAACATGGCCGAACAGATCAGGCAGATGTCACATGCCGAGAGGGTGATCAGACTCCTGGAGCTTATCTCGAGCAATGACACGACTCCTGACGAACTGGCTAAGATACTTGAGATCGCAGAATCGGTCGCTGGAACGGGAAAGAAGCAAGGCTAAGTCAGATCTGGCTCACTCACCGACCCCACTCTGGCTGTTGACCGTCCTCGCACACCCTGCAGCACAATTCCTGCCGTTCATTCCATTGCTCTGCATTGCCCAGTGTGGCGCTCGATGTAAACCGGTTTGCGCCATGTTGAGGCGGCGCGATCGTAGCCACCATCAAAAAAAGTGACCGTATAGCTTTGAAAGTCCGAAAGTCTCACGCTGGAATTCTCGCTACCGTGCTATGATCCCGCCCGTTTCCTGGCGCTGGCCCGGCGCTCATCAGAGAAGAATTCGTCGGAGGTTGTATCGTGACGTAGTACGCGCCTGTCGCATTGTTCTTCATTCCGGATACTCTTCCAGCAGTATCGTACTCAGTCACCACCGTCTTGTTAGATGGAAGGATCTCGCTGGTCAGGTGTCCCGCAAGATCATAGGCATAGCTCATCGAGTATGACTGCATGCCCGACGGAGCTAACACCTTCTGAACTCCGTTCAGCGCTCTGCCAAGGGCGTCGTAACTTCCATAACTGTAGCTGGACATCTCGGTCTGGCCTATCTTTGAGCTCTTCTATGTCATTCGACCCTTCGAGTTGGTGACAGTGCTATCGTCGTACTTATAACTGACCGTGGGTGTTGTATCTGAGTAATCGCCCACCGTCCCACGTTGCTGCCAATTGCTAGCTGTCCGACGCCACGGACCACTGACAACTTCACAACCGCCACTGGCCGGAAAGCACTTTGCTCTCGCCGGGAACAACAACCATCGCATCTCCAAACGCGCTGCCGAAGCGTCCGACCACCTGTTCAGTTTCACTCATGAGCTCGATCTCATATTCTCCGATCTCGGCCTCCCGCTTTGAA
>JBGPFL010000317.1:0-6196 GCA_041483295.1 Blastocatellia bacterium
TACCACCAAGGTCAGCGTTGTCCGCTGGCTCAAGCAGGAGGGGGACAGGCTCAGGCAGGGGGAGGCCTTAGTCGAACTCGAGACAGAGAAGGTGAATTACGAGTTGATCTCCCCTGTTGCGGGCGTGCTGCTCAAGATCATCGCTCGCGAGAGCGCCGAGGTGCCTGTGGGCGATCCACTCTGCCACATCGGCCCACCGGAGGACGACACACCGGACTCCTGACATCCTGAGAGGTCAGCAATGCAAACAAAGGACGAGATCGGAAGTGATCGATTAATCTGGATGTACAGCCAAATGGTTCGCATCCGCGAGTTCGAGGAGCGGGTCAAGCGGACGTTTGTCGAGCACCCCGGAGTGATTCGCGGACATACGCATTTGGCTGATGGCGCCGAAGCGAGCATCGTGGGAGCGCTCTCGACCAGGCAGGACGAGGACGTAGTGATGCCGAGCTACCGCTGCCATGGCTATCCCATCGTGTTGGGCACGCCGCCGCGACGGATAATGGCGGAGATCTACGGACGAAAGGATGGTCTTTGCAAGGGCTTCGGCGGCTCGATGCATCTGGCCGATCCTGCTCACCACTTCCCCGGAACCTCGGGAATCATCGGCCAGGGAATTGCCCACGCAACCGGCGCGGCGTTGACGGCGCAGGTGAAGAACACCGGCCAGGTGGTGTACTGCTTTTTTGGCGATGGCTCGTCCAAGCAAGGGGCTTTCTACGAATCGCTGAATCTCGCAGCCGTCTGGAAGCTGCCTATCGTTTTCATCCTCGAGAACAACCAATATCAGGCCTACACCCACGTCAGCCTCGAGGACGCGAATGCGATCGCCGGAGACCCCCTGTCGCAGAAGGCGCAGGCATTCAGCATCCCCGGTGTGACGGTGGACGGCAACGACGTACTCAAAGTGCGCGAAGAAGTTGCGATAGCGGTTGACCGCGCTCGAATGAAACAAGGGCCGAGCCTGATTGAGTCGAAGTTCTACCGTCTGAGCGCCCACGGCAACGCCATCACGGTTCCTCCCGTGCCCACGCAGTTCCCCGAACACGAGGCTGTGGAGGTGTACGGCAGGAGGGCGGAGTATGAGGCCGCCAGGGCAAACGATCCCATCGCCAAGTTCCGAGCGCGGCTGATGAGCGGCGGCGTCCTCAATGAGCCTGACGCCCAGCGCATCGAAGAGGCCGCTCGGGCAGAGATGGACGACGCGGTGCAGTTTGCACTCGCGAGCCCGTTCCCCGCACCGGAAGAAGCGCTCAACTACGTGTACGCATAGGAGGAGCATCTCGTGGCTCGTGAAATGATGTTTGCTGAAGCTATCGCCGCCGCCATCGTCGAAGAGATGCAGCGGGACTCCGATGTCATCTTCTACGGCCAGAACATGGCGATGACGGAGCGGGACCCGATGCTCAAGATGTTCGGCAAGAATCGCGTCCGCATCACACCCATTTCTGAAACCGCCGAGATGGGCGTCGCTGTTGGGGCCGCAATGACAGGCCTGCGTCCAATTGTCGAGCTGTACATGAGCGAGTTCATGCTGGTCGCCTTTAACCAGGTAATCAACGAGGCGCCGCGACTCCGTTACATGTCAGGCGGGCAGGTCAAGGTTCCGCTCGTTTTCAAGGCGGGCTTCGGATTCGTGGCCGGCTGGGCCGGGCAACATTCCAACTGCATCTACAACACCATGATGGGTGTTCCCGGCTTGAAGCTCGCGATCCCCTCCACACCCGCGGACGCGAAGGGGCTGATGACGGCGGCCATCCGGGACGACAATCCCGTTGTGTATCTTCACCATTACATGTTGACCATCGACAAAGGGGAGGTACCGGAGGGTGACTATGTGATCCCCTTCGGAGTCGCAGACGTAAAACGCCCCGGGACCGACGTCACTATCGTTGCAACCGCATGGATGGTGAAGAAGTCGTTGGCCGCGGCTGAACGCCTGGCCGAGGACGGCATCAGCGCCGAAGTAATCGACCCGCGCACCCTGGCTCCGCTCGATGTCGAGACGATCCTCAAGTCGGTGAGCAAGACAGGACGGCTGGTGCTGGTAGACCAGGCGACGAGACATGCCTCTGCCGCAGCCGTCATTGCAGCCGAAGTGGCCGAACACGGCTTCCAGAGCCTCAAGGCGCCGATCAGGCTGGTCACGGCGCTCGACGCCACGATCCCGTACAGCGAACCGCTGGAGACTTATGTCCTGCCCAACGAGGACAAGATCGTACAAGCGGTGAAGTCCCTGCTCGGCGAGAAGGCGGCCGCGCGTTAGAGGGGCCGCCTGTTTACCGGCAACAACTCTGCGCGGGTCGAGTCTCAAGCATCAAGCCAGGCATCAAGCTGCACAGGGAGCATTCTCCTTGCGCAGCGCGGCCAGCGCCGGTGTTAACCGTCCGATCTGCGCTGTCAACTCTTCCGATGCCTGGAGCGCCCCATCAAGCTTGCCCTCCCGCCCCATCGTCTCGAGTTTCTCCGCTGCCGCATAACTTGATCTCGCCCCGAAGCTCGCAACTGCGCCTTTAAGAGTGTGCGCCGCATACTCAAGCGCCTCGACGTCGCATTGGGCGATCGCCTCGCGAATCTCAGAAAGCAACGACGGGTACTCTTCCAAAAATTCCCAGCAGTTCCTCGCGCGAATAGCCGAAGATGGCGCACGTCGCGTCGTTGCAGAAACTCAAATTCCCAGCCAGGTCCACTTCATAATAGCCACCCTCGATATCGGTAAGAATGGCTTGGAGTTTCTCTTCCGTTTGTTTACAGGTTTTCTCCAACCGTCGCCGTTCGATCTCTTCACTCTCACGGTGGTCTGTGTCGGCCGCCTGTAGTTGAGCCACCTGGCGACGCAGGTCCATCACCTCGCTGCTGAGCTGCTCGCTGGTCTTGTCTTGATTCTGCGTCATTAGTCGCTTCCGTCCCTGCTCTTGATGACGCTCAATGCATTTGTCTATGTCTTGATCGAACGAATCTACGTCTCTCCAATCAGATGAGCCTGAGAGCGACAAGCATAGACTCCGTCCGGATAAGCGTCGCATAGTCGAGATCAATAGTGCTAGAGGGCGGTCGACAACCAGGGCGGCAACTCTCATACCGTCAACGTTCGTCAGGGATCATCAGTAAGGAGCAGCTACCAATAGTTAACTGGGGCTTTGCTCCACAGGGTGTCTGTTGCTTTCCGCTACATATGTTCGGCGGGGAGCCGTTGAGCCTGCCAGAGGGTTTCGACTCTCGTGAGGCACCGACCTCCGGCCGCAACTCCACGTCACTGCTGCGTGGACAGTGCTTCCTTCATATCACGCACCTCTTCGACCACTCCGGCCCGGGGGGTTCGCCCTTCATCTCTGGATCTGAGGGAGGTGAGCTCTTCGATGGCCTCAACCAACTGGGTGGACTTGATGGGCTTGGAGACATAGCCATCCATCCCCGCCTCCAGACAGCGCTCGCGATCTCCCTTCATCGCATGAGCCGTCATCGCAATAATCAGGATGTGTCCTCCGCCTGCTCTTTCTTTTTCACGAATAGCCGCAGTCGCTTCATACCCATTCATCTCCGGCATCTGCACGTCCATCAGGATCAGGTCGAAGGCTTCACTCTCGAAGGCCGCGACTGCCTGACGGCCGTCGATCACGACGACCACGCTGTGTCCTACTTTCTCTAACAAACGCGTCGCCAGTCTCTGGTTAACCGCATTGTCCTCGGCTAAGAGAATATGTAGTCGCTCCTTGTTCCCTCGCAATGCATGGCAGTTGACTTCTTGCCTCGGCGAGAGGGGGGAGGCCTCTTCTTCTTGCGCGCCGAACCGGGCGGTGAAATGAAACGTGCTGCCCAGCCCTGGCTGGCTCTCGACCCAAATCTCTCCGCCCATCATGCTGACCAACTTCGAGGAGATCGCCAGGCCTAAGCCCGTCCCGCCGTATCGGCGTGTGGTCGAGCCATCGGCCTGGGAGAAGGAGTCGAAGATGGCCTGCTGCTTCTCGGCAGGAATGCCGATGCCAGTGTCAGTAACCGCGAAGTGCAGCAGGACATCATCTGAACCGAGCGCCTCAACCGTCACACGGATAACCACCTCGCCCTGGCTGGTGAACTTAATGGCGTTGCCGACGAGGTTGATGATGATTTGTCGCAGGCGCCCGGGATCTCCCACCAGGGCATTGGGTGTTTCCGGCAAGATGTGGCAAGCGAGTTCCAGACCCTTCTGATGGACGCGCACCGCGAGGGCCTTTACGGTGTCCTCGATGCAGTCGCGGAGGTGGAAGTTGATGGGATCGAGGTCAAGCTTGCCGGCTTCGATCTTGGAGAAGTCGAGGACATCGTTGATGATCGACAGCAGGGCATCGGCGGAGTCCTTGACCATGCCGAGGTACTCTCGCTGTTCGGGAGAGAGAGGGGTGTCGAGTGTGAGTTCCGTCATACCGATGATGCCGTTCATTGGCGTGCGGATTTCATGGCTCATATTTGCTAGGAACTCGCTTTTCGCGCGATTTGCCGCTTCGGCTGCTTCTTTGGCCTTCTGCAGAGTCTCCTCGTTGAGAATTCGCTGGGTAATTTCACGAGAGATCCCGCGGAAACCAGCGGGCTTGTTTGCCGCGTCTTTCATTAGCGAGGCTGAAAACTCAAACCATCTCTCCCCGTCATCTGGCCGTGTTCGTTTCCAGACGAATCCCCTTGCCGGCTCGCCTGTGAGGTAGACCTGCCTGTAGAGAGAGAACACTCTCTTAGCTGTCTCTGCGTCCATGTAGTCTCGATTATTAGTGCCGAGTAAGTCTTCGCGCGATCGCTTGTGCAATTTACATAGAGCCTCATTCAAGAAGGTAAGATTGCCTTTGAGGTCCATTTCGTAGTAGCCGTCATGCATATCTTCTATAATGGACCGATATCGTTCTTCGCTCTGTCTTAGGGCCTCTTCGGCTCGCTTCCGCTCGGTGACGTCATTTGTTGCGATCAACACACACTGCTCTCCGTCGAGTTCAATGATCTCAATGGAGACCAGGACGGAACGTATCTCCCCGCTCTTCATGCGAGCGTGAATGTCCATATCGCGAACCGCCCCTTCTCTTTGAAGCACCTGTAGCACTTCTTCGCGCTCCCTGGGATCCACCCAGATGTCCAGTTCCAGCCCTGTGCGACCTATGAGTTCTTCACGCGAAAAACCGATCACACGAGTGAAACTCTCGTTTACGTCTATGAAGCGATCTTCTGTTACCGTACTGATGCTCATAGGAACAGGCGACGCGTTGAAGGCTTTAGAGAATCGCTGCTCTGATGCGCGAAGCGCCCCCTCTGCCCGGTTTCTCTCAGTGATGTCGCGCACGAATGCGCAGCAATACTCCTGGCCGTCGAACGCCAGGTAATTACCTGTGACCTCGACCGGAATGATTCGGCCGTCCCTGGCGCGGTGACATGACAGGATCGTTTTGCTCTCGCCCCTCTTCATTTTCTCCCAGACGTCGGGCCATTCCTCGATCGGGAACCATTCGTCAATGTCGCCCAGACTCATGGTAAGAAGTTCATCGCGGCTATACCCGAGCATCAGGCAGGCCGCCTTGTTGACGTAGACGAGCCCCATGTGCGGCGAGAGCCAGAAGACTGCCTCCCCTGCGTGCTCGACGAAAAAATCTATGAGTTGCAGTTGATCCTCGAATCGCTTGGGTTCGGCGAGGTCATGGACCGATGCATCTTCCGTTCGCCTGTGTTCGATTTTCGCCGCCTGCAATTCAGCCACCTGCCGACGCAGATCCGCAACCTCACTGTTGAGTTGTTCCCTGGTCTTGTCTTGATTCTGCGTCATCACTATTTGGCTTCTCACCTATCTTGATGATGCTCAATGCATCTCAAAGTCCTGCTTTAGCAAATCTCTGCACTTCCGATCTGGATAAGCCTGCGATCGACCTACACCTCCAATAACAGGGATCGGCAGGCAAGAGCTGCCCCGCCGAGATCAAGCTCGAGAGGGCAGCAGCACAAATGGCAACTTTCCTGCCGGGTCGCTTTCGTTCAGAATCCTCAACATAGAGAGGTTGCCATTGTAAAGTGAGGCTTTGTTCCACACCTCGTGCTGCCTCTTCGCTGTTTTCTGCCACACACGCCGATGTGAGGAGTGATGGGTGATGCGTGATGAGTGATGAGTGATGATGAGTATGATGAGTGATGCGTGAGGAGTGATGCGTGTGGGGTGTTTGGGGGGGGGGGGGTTGGGGGGGAAGAA
>JBGPFL010000318.1:0-6193 GCA_041483295.1 Blastocatellia bacterium
GCTCCATCTCTCCGCCTACAACCATAGTCGCGAGCGGTTGAGTCACGAGGCGGTGCAGGGTTCGCTTCAGTTCCCTCGCGCCATACTCCTCGCTCGTGCCCTTTCGCAGAAGGAACTGCCGGCTCTCGGGCGGCACATCCAGATTGAAGCACCTCGCGCCCAGCCGAGTGTTCACGTGCCTCTGCAACTCCTCCAGATGCTGGTCCAGGATGGCTGAAAGAGATTCCTCGTCGAGCGGCTGGTAGGTCACTATTGCATCGATCCGGTTCACGAACTCCGGCGAAAATCGCTTCCTCACCGCGGCCAGCGCTATGCTCTCGAGTTTTGATGTGGTGTTCGAGCGGTCTCGGATCATCGCCGACTGAAATCCAAAATCGGGGCGAAGCTCCTTCATCATCTCTCGGGCGCCCAGATTGCTCGTGAAGAAGATCAGGCTCTTCTCGAAGTTCACCGTCGTGTTGTCGCCGAGCCTTAGAATCGCCTTGTCCAGAATGCCCAACAGGAGTTGGGTCATAGAAGGTGCGGCCTTCTCTATCTCATCGAACAGAACCAACGAAAGATCGCAGTCCTTGCTGGTGACTGCAGTCAGCTGCTGCTGGTTGAGGAGTGGCATCGTTTCGCGGTGGCCAAGATAACCGGGCGGCGATCCGATGAGCTTTGCAACTTCGTGTTCCATCTGGAACTCACCACAGTCGATCTTGAGGAGATTCTTTGGGCTCCCGTGTAACACCTCGCCGATTGCCTCTACAGTTCTGGTCTTACCCGTCCCGGTCGGACCCAGCAGGAGGAAGACTCCCGCCGGGCGGCCCTCTGGAGCGAGCCCGGCCTGGCACATGTAAACGTAGGGTACGATCGCTCTCGTCGCCGCAGCCTGCCCGACAACCTTTTCCGACAGCAGCGTGACGAGATCCCTGGGGGATTCAAGAATACTCAAAGAGGGCGGCTTCGATTCGCTGTTTTCATTCATTCGAACGTTCCTCCTCGCTATCGCTGCTCACGGTCCCGTGACCAGTCCAGCCCAGCGTGCGATAAGCCGACGCCAAATGACTCCTCAACCAAGCGCGTCCATTATACCAGCATTCGTTTGACAGTAAATTCATGATTCGGATCCTCGCCGGCACCTTTCGAAAGAGCCCGGGACCGATCACTAAGGTTGGGACAAGGTGCGAAGGGGGCGCTCAACCGGGGCAGTTACTTCTTCATACGGGTCGCTTGAATCCCCTTTCAATGTCCCGCAACCCGAAGCGCATCTGTATGGGTCGCCCGTGCGGACAGGTCATCGGGTTCCTCGTCTTCATCAGTTCGTCGATCAGCCACTGCATCTTCTCGGCGGTCAGCGGCATATTCACCTTGATCGCAGCCTTGCAGGCGAGTTCGGCGGCGATGGAATCGCGAATGTCTTCGATCGTGAAGTTGCGGCGCTCCCGTTCGACCACTGCCAGCACTTCGCGCACAAGCGAGATCGCATCAGCCGAGCTAATGCCGGCGGGCGCCGTCTTGACTGCGATAGTGCGGCCTGACAACTCCATCACCTCTATCCCCATTCCCTCGAGCTCGGGTTGTACGACTTTGAATGCCTCAGACTCGGCGGGGCTCAGGTCCAGCGTTTCGGGTATCAACAGCGGCTGAATCTCACGCGGCCTCGCGAGCCGTACGTCGCGGAACTGTTCAAACAGAATGCGCTCGTGAACAACGTGCTGGTCCAAAAGCAACAAGCCCTCTTCATCAGTGGCGACAATGTAACTGTCCCTGATCTGGCCCAGCGGTTTGATGCCGTGACCAAGGCCCGGCAGAGGAGTCTCTTCGAGTCGAGACTCGGAGCCGCCAAACTCGGTAACCTCTCCGACAGCGTCCGCCGCTATCCCACCTGTTAGCTGCTCATGGTCCTGGCTCCCGAAGGCGGCATCCGCTTCAAACAGCGCGATTGAATCCGCGTCCGGTTTGACAAACTGATCGAGCCCTTCCTCAGCGGCGCCTGCGCGAGCCACCTGTGCCTCCCCTGCCCGCGACACATGACTAGCCGTCAGCGGGGGCACTGAGAGAGGCCGGGAGATCTCCAGAGCCTGGTCAGTCGAGAAGGACGGCTCCGCCGACATCGCTGCCACTCGCTCGGCCGATCCTGCGCCGCTTGCCTCGTCTTCCTCTCGCTTCAAAACTCTCGGGAACCGTGTCACGGGTTGAGTCGCGGTCAGGGCGCTCTCCACTCCGCCTCGAATAAAAGAGAGGATGGTGTTCTCGTGGAGGAATCGAACTTCGGTCTTCGCTGGATGAACATTGACATCGACTTCTGACGGCGGAAGTTCGATGAACAGTACCACCGCCGGGTGGGAACCCGAGGGCATCATCGAGCGATAGGCCTCTGCTATCGCCCGGCCTATCAGGTGATCGCGCACGAAGCGGCGATTCACGAACAGATACTGCGCATCGCGTGAGGATCGGCGTTCCTGGGGATTCGATACAAAGCCCACGACCCGGAGGCCGTCAGCCTCGTGGTTGACTTCGGTAAGCTTGCCCAGCAGCGCGCCGCCGAGCACCTGGTAGGCGCGTTCCTTTAGCGAACTCGCCGGCGTCACCCGAATTGCGTCGCGTCCGTTGTTCACCAGGAGAAACGAGATATGTGGATTTGCCAGGGCATAGTGCTGCACGAGGTTGGTGATGTGAACGCTCTCAGTAGCATCACTCTTCAGAAACTTGCGGCGCGCTGGAATGTTGAAGAAGAGGTCCTTGACCTCGATCTCGGTGCCTCCGGGCCAGGCCAGGTCGCGCACGGCGACCAACTTTCCTCCATTGAACTCAACCTCGGTGCCCTCGCCGTCGCGCTCCGTCTTGGTGCGAAGAGTCAGGCGTGACACCGAAGCAATCGAAGGCAGCGCCTCTCCGCGAAAGCCGAGAGTCATGATGGCATCGAGGTCATCGGAACTGCGAAGCTTCGAGGTGGCGTGGCGTTCGAATGCCACAATCGCGTCGTCGCGCGTCATACCCTCGCCGTCGTCGACAACGCGAATCAGCCGCTTACCGCCGGCTTCAATCTCGATGTCGATCTTGTGCGCGCCCGCGTCGAGCGCGTTCTCGAGTAACTCCTTGACCACCGAAGCCGGCCGCTCAACAACCTCGCCTGCCGCGATCTTGTTTGCGAGCGAGTCCGGCAACACCCTGATCTTAGACATCCTGAGAGGCCTCCGGAGAAATGTGCGTTGTCATTATAGCAGCCAGCCCGCGCGTACAGCAGGAGCTAATCAAGATGAAGCGCGAGCCTTGCATTGAGGTATACTCCACGCGAACTGAATTGAGAAAGGAGAAGTCTAGGAATGGACGCAGATCCGATGGAATATGCCCGCGAACAAGATCTGGCATTGGCAAAATCAAAGAGCCAGTTGAACACACTTGTAGCCATAGCCGTAGCACTGCTAGCGACTTTCATGGGGATATGTAAGGTCAAGGACGACAACATTGTTCAAGCGATGCAACAGGCCCAGGCCGACAAGATAGACAGCTACTCCTGGTATCAAGCCCGTAACATTCGGGAAGAGGTTGCGAACGCGGTAGCGGCGCAGTTGGCTGCTCAGGAGGCTTCTGCTCCTCAGAATGTTCGAGCAGTCTACGATGCGGAGATTGCAAAATATCAGGCAATCGGGCAGGAGCAATCAGAGAAGAAAAAGGTGCAACAGGCTGATGCGGAGGGCGCGGACAGGAGATACAACCAGTTAAACAACCATGACGATCAGTTTGATTTGTCCGACGCTCTATTGTCGATAGCGATATCGCTCCTTGCGCTGACAGCTCTGACCGGCAAGAGATGGTTGTATTGGGTGGCGATGATTCCGACAGTTCTCGGCTTGTTTATGGGACTGGCAGGATTACTCGGTTGGGGAATTCATCCTGATGCGTTGACTCGATTGTTGTCCTGACCCGGCGCCGCGCACCCTACTGCCTACTGCCCTGTTGCCTTGCATGCGCAACGGAGGCTGACTAGTATGTCGAGTCGCCGGCCACAACTGATAAGCAGCTGCATCGGGGAAGAGGTCTATGATAAAACACGTTGTCTTCTTTAAGTTCAAACTCGACATCAGCGCGGTTGAACGTGAAGCGGGGATATCCAGCCTTCGCGGCTTGCCCGACAAGATCGATCTCATAAGGAGCTTCGAGCTGGGCGAGGATGTCCTGAAGTTGCCGCGTTCGTGGGACCTGGTGCTTGTTGCAACCTACGACGATCTCGATGCGCTTCAAACCTACGCCACTCACCCTGACCACGTGCCCGTCGCCGAGCTACTCAAAGTGTTGTGCGACGCAATCGGATCGGTCGATTATGTTTGCTAGCAGGACGAGGAACTCAACCCAGCTACGGTAAGCGGCGTCGTGCGGCGTAGTGCCCTTGAGAGTCGGTACAGCAAAGAGTTCAAGCGGATCCCGTATGATCGTGCACGATCTTCCAGCCGTCATCGAACTTGCGAAATATCAGCGTGAACAGGCCTCCAGGCTCGGTGGAGGCTGTCTTGAGATGCCACTTCCCGCGGACGAAGGCAGCGCGCGGCCCGAGCACCTCGATCTGCAGGTCTGAGAAGTCGAGGTGGCCCATCTCACGCCCCTCGCTCTGATAGTTCTTGCGGTAGCGGTCGATCGTTGCCTGCCAACCACTGGTCTTCGTCCCGCCCGAGTAGAAGCTCAGGTGCTCCGAATGCCAGTAACCGCGCATGAAGCCTTCGAGATCGCGCTGGTTCCACGCCTCCACCTGGCGGTCGAGCACGGCCCTGATCTCCCGCGCTGACTGCGGTTCGGTCGCACTGTTCCGCTTACCGCCGGCGCTTGCACTCACAGCAAGAAGAGTTACACACATAGCTGAAACCGCACACCTGAGAGTCATATCAACCGTCCTGTTTCGAGTTTGCCAATCGGCAGTGGTTCACTATCATATCAGACGCAACACCGTTTCGCGTTTGTCGTTTCGCGGGTGCTCGTGGCTAACGCGCTCGCAGACAGAGAAAGCTAAAGACATACGAGGGTGTGCGCTTTCGATCCAAGGATATAACATCAGAGGAGATACTTGGTCCAACCGGCGGAATCTTCAACAACGGCGTGCGACTTGTGCGGAACATCCGCAGTACGACATCTCTATCCCGCCAGGGACCGCCTCCGCAACTCGGATCAGGAGTTCTGGATCGCCGCGTGTGGCGGGTGCGGAGTCCTTCGCACGCTGCCGGCAATGGCCGAAGGGGAGCTTGCGGCGTTTTACCCTGATGACTACTGGGGAATGGAGAACGAACCAGCCCGGGAATGGATCGCGTCCTCGCAGGCGGATAAGCTTCAGTTCCTGAGCGCGTGCAAGCTCAACTCGGGACGCATACTCGATGTGGGTTGCGGGTCTGGCTTCTTCCTCAGGGCGCTCGACGCGGCCCGATGGGATAGGGTCGGGGTTGAGATAAGCGAAGGGGCAGCGGAAGCGGCCAGACGCGCGATCGGTAGCGATCGAATCTTCACCGGCACACTGAACCAGGCGGCCTATTCGGATTCAGAGTTCGACGTAGTCACCCTCTGGTCCGCGCTCGAGCACACCAATCAGCCGAGAGCTACGCTGGTTGAAGCCCGGCGCGTGCTGAAGCCCGGCGGGTCGTTGATAGTTCAACTTCCCAATGCGGATAGTTATCAGTTGCGCCTGTTTTCAGGACATTGGTTTGCCCTCGATGTGCCTCGCCACCGCTATCACTTCACTCCGAAGACGCTGGAATGGCTGCTGTCGGGAACCGGGTTCTCTTCCTATCACATGACTTTCTTCTCGAAAGCGCACAACGCGCATTCTCTTCGACAAAGCCTTAAGGCCAGGCTGTGGCCCAACCAGTCCACTCGAGCGCTGTTCTATCTGTCTATCCCGTTCATTAAGCCTGTGGATTTTGCTATGAGCGCCCTTGGTCTGGGAGCGACGCTGACGCTTGCAGCCCGCGGGGTGAAGAGCGGCGGCCACGAATGACACGAACCTCCTCATCGAGCTTGCGGGCGTCTGCTAACAACATCGCTGATCGCGAATCCTGACCCACTGGTCAGTCGCTCTAGTGATAATGAACCTGTACGGGCGTCCCACCCGGGGCGCCCCACCGTACTTTGCAAACAAGACAAAGGCGGAAGGGGCGCCCACCCAGGGACCCCCCAACACGTTGCACACACCCGGTTCAACAAAAAAAACCAGACGCACAAAAACAGC
>JBGPFL010000319.1:0-6183 GCA_041483295.1 Blastocatellia bacterium
ATCACCAGCCCCTTCGGCTGGCCATAAGCGAATACCGCATAGCGAATCGGCCACGACAGTATGCCCAGAGCCATTGTCTTTCGCACTCCCCAGCGCTGCAGCATCCACGGCAGCGACACCATCGTCGCAATCTCCGCTATCTGCGCGATGCTCATGACCCAGGGCATGTTCCTGGATGAAACGCCGAGAGTCTCCAGGAAGGGCGCCGTCAGAAGAAAATAGAACATCACCTCCGTGGCAACGATAAACGCAATGAGAATGAAGATAACGAATTGCGGATCGCGCAGAAGCCTGAGCGCGGACAAAAAAGCCCACGGGCTGGCGCCGCTGCGTGCCGGCGGCGTCTTGGGAATCGCCAGGCAGAACAGACCGAGCACCAGTGAAAAGAATCCTCCCAGCCACAGACTGTCCGCTCCACCCAGACCCGGCAAGCCCTGCTCTTCCGGCCAGATGTATCGGAGACCGGTCAGCATACCGCCAGCCGCGATCCAACCGATGGTTCCGAATACGCGAACCAGGCCAAACTTCTTCTCCGCGTCGGGCAGGTGGTGGAACGTGATCGAGTTTGTCAGCGCGAGCGTCGGAGCGTAGAGCAGGGACCAGAGGGCCATCAGCGGCAGGAGCTGTTCGAATGAAGCCGCTCTGGCAGCAGCCATCATTACCACCCCGCCAGCCAGGTGAAAGGCGACCAGTAACTTCTCAGTGGGGAAATAGCGGTCCGCAAGCTGGCCGCCTATGAACGGCGCGATCATCGAGCCTAGCGGCAGAAGCGCGTAGATCCAACCCATCTGCGATCCGGTGAACCCCCGCCTCTCGAGATACGCTGAGAAGACCGGATACCACGCTCCCCATACTACGTATTGAAGAAGCATCATCACCGAGAGCCGCCATCGAATGTTTGTTGAGTTCATTTTGATCTCTCTCTGGTTCTGGCTTACAAACATCGAACAGGATCTATCCGCAGATTACGCAGAGTACGCAGATGAAAGAGAAGGAAAATCTGTGTCATCTGCGTCGTCTGCGGATCAACTCTTAATGTCATCTGCGTCTGCGTAATCTGCGGATCAAATCTTAGTGTCGCTGAAAATCTGAAGAGGCGAACAGCAATTCCAGAATCTGAGCGACTCGTCGCGACCCGCCGGAATCCAGTTTGACGTTGTTGTAGCTCGCCGGTGCAACCGCGGGCCTGCTTCCGGGAGGCGACGCTACGGGCACAGCGGCAGCGGTTTGGCCCTCCTGCATCTTCTCGATCCCCACGCGAATCGTGCGTCGGGCCTCAGGACTGAGATCGGTGTGCAAGACCAGCGCCGTCAATCGGTCCGTCAGCTCATCAAGACTCGCCGACATATCCGAGGCGACCAGCTTCGCCGAATCGTAGCTTGTGCCGGGAATCTGGTTCCTGGTCAACGCAACTCCGAAGTTGAGCCTGTTCAAGAACGCTCCCGTGTTCATCCACGCGCTCGAATCCTCGCTGTAGCCGGTTGGCGCCGGGTTCAGGTAGAGCGGCTCTCCCATTCTTCTAAGCCAGTCGCTCAAGACCGGGGCGCCATTCGTGTCACCGTCAACCGCCCGAATCGCCGAGGCCACAAGCTCGAGCGGCGACTTCACCTTGGATCTGAATGAGGACGCTGAATTGAACTCAGCCGACGTGAAGATCGCGCGCAGCACCTCACGAATGTCGCCATCCGTGCGCAGGAAGACCTGAGCGACCCGCTCCACCAGTTGAGGTGGAGGTTCATCGGACACGAACCGCTTGCAGAGCTTCTTCGAAACGAACCGAGCCGTCGACGGATGCCGCGACAGAATCTCGATTACGCGCTCGGCGTCGGAGATGCCGCCCCCCGCCGGGATCGTCACACCCAGCACGGTCTTCACCCCGGTGTCGTGCATCCACGGGCGGAACATGAAGCCGCCGCCCTGGTTTGGCCGGTCGATGGTCCACCCGGTGAAACACCGAGCGACTTCCTGCACGTCTTTCTGAGTGTAGCCGCCATCGACACCCATCGTGTGAAGCTCCATCAATTCGCGAGCGTAGTTCTCATTGATGCCCGGCTTGCGCGCAGGAGGTCGAGGGGGCAATTGGGGATTGGGCGGCGCCTGCATCGTCGATTGAGGGTTGGGGATTGCGGGTTTCCCTTCCTGGGTGTTTGCCTTAATCCCTGCCTCGTCGATCACCTTTGGATCAGGGGTCCTCGCAGGAGCCATGGAATCGGCTCCAGCAGCCGGTCTCATAGCTTCTCTGGGTGGACCGGGCCTCGGATTTGGCGGACCGGGCGCGGGAGGGCGAGGTTGCTTCGAGTCGGGTGACGCCGACAACCAGTTGTCCAGGTAGAACAACATCGCCGGACTCTCCGCGACTCCCATCAACAGGTCGCGGAACTTGCCCAGAGCGCGCGGCCTGATCACATCGCGCTCGTAACTGCTCAGCAACCACTGCTCCGCGTCCTTCTGCGCAAACACGTTGAAGTGATTGAACCAGAAGTCGGTCATCACCTCCTGCAATTGCCGGTCGCTTGATACTGCCCTCACAAGCTTCTGCTGAACCAGTTCTCCGATGATCTGTCGCGGAGTCCCAAACACGGGCGGACCGTTCTTCTCTTTGGCGCGCTGCTCGACGACCGGACCGGGCGGGTAGAACTGGAAAAGCTCAGTCGAGGCCATCTGAAGCGTTGGCAACACCGCGAGCCTCCGTTCGAGGTCCGAATCGTCGATGGTCTCCGGGTGCAGTTGCTGATCGAGGAACTTTTCGATTCCCATCTGCCTCAAGCGCTCAACGTCGCCTGGGCGTGGGCCGAACGTTATCCGGTTCACCAGGTGCAACACCTTCTGCTCTTCGCTCAGACGGACAATGCGACTTCTAGAGGCTGGAAGGACGGCGGGCAGCAACCGTTCAGCGGCCGCCAACGGGGCCGCTCCATTCGAAGCACCTCGCGCGCGAGGTGGAATGTTGATCAGCACAAAAGCGGGCGGCGCAATCGGCAAGCGCACATCCGCGTTCGCCAGCCTCGACTTCTGCTCCTCGGTGAGGAAGGCGGCCATCTCATCACGAATAGCCTTTTGTTCGCGGTCGATGTCGGCGACGAGCTGAACAGAGTAGGGCTGCGTCTGTGCGCGGCCGCGCAACTCACCGAGCCTGGTCGCATGTCCGGCGAGCAGCTGTCGTAGAGCCGTGACTTGTTCTTCGGTCAACGTAAGCTGTTCGCGGGCCCTGGCGACGTACTGATCAAACATTTGCGCCTGGGCTTGTGTCGGCGGCTGCTGAGCCGCGTGCGTCTCGGTGCTGACCCGCGCCGATAACATAGTCGCCAGGGCTGCCACGAGAAAGAGACGAGCATAGAATCGCATAAGCCCTCCTACTCGTCGCATATTATCCCAGATTGGAAGACGCGTACAATTTGAATGGGTATGGGTCAAGGTCAAGGCCACGAATCACACGAATTGCACGAATGATCACGAATGATTCGTGTAAATTCGTGTGATTCGCGTAATTCGTGACCGCACCTTTTTCCGCAGTGTCATCCTGCGAGTCTTTCCAAAAGGTCCGTTGGCATCTCGCCCTGCTGATGTAAACTGGAGCCATGAGAATCCACTACCTGCAGCACGTTCCTTTTGAAGGCCTGGGCAGCCTCGAGCGATGGGCTCTTGCGAATGGTCATACACTGTCGGCGACCAGGCTCTACGACGGCGAGCCTCTGCCGAGACTCGAAGAGATCGACGCGCTCGTTATTCTCGGTGGGCCGATGAACGTCTATGAAGAAGAGAGGCACCCCTGGCTGGTCAAGGAGAAGGCCCTCATCAAACAGGCGCTCGAGAGCGACACTTTGATTCTGGGCATCTGCCTCGGCGCTCAACTAATCGCCGATGTACTGGGCGCGAAGGTCTACCGGAATCAGCACAAGGAGATCGGCTGGTTCCCGCTCGAGTTGACCGACCATGCGCGCGAGTCTCAGGTGTTTGGAAAGCTTCCGTCAAAGTTCACCGCCCTACATTGGCATGGCGACACCTTCGACCTGCCCGCAGGCGCGACTCACATTGCGAAGAGTGAAGGCTGCCGGAATCAGGCTTTCGCATACGACTCGGAGCGAGTGGTCGGGCTGCAGTTTCATCTTGAATGGACGAGGGAGAATCTTGCACAGACTCTCCAAAACTGCGCCGACGAGTTGACCGAGGGCAGGTACGTTCAGCGTCCCGACGAACTGCTCCGCCGCGAGGGGGGCTTCGAACAGAACAATGAAATGATGGATCAGATCGCTGAGAAGTTCACTGCGATGGGTCGGCTGCATGGCGCGCACGGGTGAACGGCTTTCATTGTCTTCGCCCAAGTCCAAATTGATCGCCCGCGCGCACCGGCTTGCCATCGGCGAAATCAATCTCCACGATCTTCTCGCTGTGTACCTGTCTGCCGGTTTCGTCCGACAACGCGGTGATGATCCTTTTGCTCGCCACGTCGATGATTTCGCCAGTCGAAGGCCACGCGTGTTTGCCGTCCAGACTGAACGTGATCCAGCCGGGTTGTTCGCGGAGCTTGATACTCTTGATCTGTCGAGGAGGCGTCACTGTGTTGTCGAAGACGTGGATCATCTCGTTGTGCCCATCGCATAGCCAGATCTCTTTCTCATCCGGCGTCAGCCCGATACCGTGCGCCGGACAGCCGTGACGTTTTACCGGGCCTCGCGGGACGCCTTCCACCTCGACGCGGTGCAGCTTTTTCCCCGTCTTCAAATCGCCCACTTCAAAGCCGAGCAATCCGTTGACATTTACATAGCAGAGGGTCTGCGCGCTGTTAATCGTGAAGGGACGAATTACATCGCCAAAAGGGCCGATCTCTTTCGCCACCTGATGCGTTTTCGCGTTGGTCACGCGCAGTAGTGGCGACTTCAAGCCCGCCAAATAGGCGTGTTCGCCATCAAGCGAATAGACCGTGTTGTGCGCTCCCGAATTGAGCACGATCTCTTTCAACACATCACCGTTGATCGCGTTGACAACCAGCCAACGCGGCCCCTCGAAGGACGGCACGTACATCGTCCGGCCATCGGGCGAGAGCGCCATCCGGTCGCAGCCGCCCTCGAATTCTTTGTCCCAAACTTTCTTTTCGGTGAGCAGATCGAAGGCGGCGATGCGTTTGGGCGTGCTCACGTAAATCCTGGCCGTCCGGGCATTCGCCACGACGCCCTTCACGTTCTCAGCCTCTTTGCCTTGGGGTACATCCCACGTTGGAATGCGCTTGACGAACTTATAGCCCGCATCGATGTCGAATACCAGAATCCCGACGCCGCCGAATTCGACGTAGTTGCGGATGCCGGGCGAGGCTACGTAGAGGAAGTGTTTGGCGGGTACCCCGGTTGACTGACTGGCAAGCACCAGCGCGCAGAGAAGCAGAGGCGAGCAGGGAACAAGTCTTAGCAGCTTCATCGGGAATCCTCCGGAATAATTTGAGACAGAGTCCAAACACGTTGCCGATGAGGAGTGCCACCGCGAGTCGCATGGAGACCCGCAATCCCGATGGCATCGATTGGATTCATGCCAGAGCACTTTAGCACGGTATGACAAGGGGTCAGAAGCACCTGCCGCCAAAGGCACGGGCCGAGGAACTGACGTGGCTGGTTCTCACCGGAAAAGAGTAATAGAACACACCGACAGCGTTGAACTTGTCGCGGCCAGGTTGCGCCGTGATCTCTGGTCTCTCAGTTCACTCGTATTCGCTTAGATAGTGGCGGGCCATCGTGCCAGGTGATAGAGTTGCCCGGGCTGGCGGACCGTCCCACGACACGCCCTCGGGCCTTTGGGCTCTGACGACAACTCGTGAAAGGAATCAGAATGTACTCACGTGGGCGTTTCACGCTGCTGCAGTTCCTGCTCATCCGCAGCCTCGCTTGTCTGCTGATGCTCCTGGGCGCCGACATAGTCCTTCGCGCTCAAGGCCCAACCGGACAAACTCCATCTCTCAAGGCGGGTGCCGCACGGCGGGACCTAACTCCCCGCGAGCCGGTCCCGATGTGGGGCTACGGCGCGCGGCACGACGCTCTGTCGACGGGCATTCTCGATCCGCTCTATGCGGCGGCACTCGTCATTCAAGTGGGCGACAAGAAACTGGCGATCGTAGGGTTGGACCTCGGCCGCGCGCCAGCGGAGAGGTCGCTTCAGAACATTCGCAAGCGGATCAAGGACCAGGCCGGCATCGAG